>JBFMAS010000119.1:0-2762 GCA_040755575.1 Thermodesulfobacteriota bacterium | reverse complement strand
ACGTCGATCCGCCGCGCGGGCTCGCTGCAGCTCCGCTACACGACGAGCTTCAGCGTCTACCAGGCGATGGCCGCGAACGGCTGGCGGACGGACGGCGTCGCCATGTGCGCGCCGCGCTGAGCGGGCTCCGTCGCGCGCGACGCTCGCGGGCGCGGGCGGCGACCGATTTGACGCCGGCGGCCGCCGCCGCGACACTCCGCCGCGTGCAGGCCTCCGCTCCCCGCCCGTTCGACGGCATCCTCGTCCTCGACCTCACCCGCGTCCTCGCGGGGCCGTTCTGCACCCTGCTGCTCGCGGAGCTCGGCGCGCGCGTCGTCAAGGTCGAGCACCCGCGCGGCGACCCGGCGCGCGGCTTCGGCCCGTTCCTCGATGGGCGCTCGCTCTACTTCGAGTTCATCAACCGCGGCAAGGAGAGCATCGCGCTCGACCTGAAGGACGAGAGCGACCGCGCGCTCCTGCTGCGGCTCGCGCGCCGCGCCGACGTCCTGGTCGAGAACTTCCGCCCCGGCGCGATGGAGCGGCTCGGCCTCGGCTGGGACGCGCTCGCGGCCGCGAACCCGCGCCTGGTCTACGCGTCGGCGTCGGGCTTCGGGCAGACCGGCCCGTGGAGCCGCCTGCCGGCCTACGACACGGTGATCCAGGCGATGTCCGGCCTGATGAGCGAGACGGGCTTCGCGGACGGGCCGCCGACGCGCGTCGGCGCGTCGATCGCGGACCTGACGACCGGCGTCTACGCGGTGGCCGCGATCGCGACCGCGCTCTACGCGCGCGAGCGCACCGGACGCGGCGCGCGCATCGACGTCGCGATGCTCGACGCGATGCTGAGCTACCTCGAGCACGGCTTCATGCACCTCGCCGCCTTCGGCCGTGCCCCGGGGCGGATCGGCAACCGCCATCCCTCGATCACGCCGTTCGACACCTTCGCCACCGCCGACGCCGAGATCGTGGTCTGCGCCGGCGAGGACGGCCTGTTCCGCAAGCTGTGCGCGGCCCTCGGCCGCGACGACGTCGCCGCGGACCCGCGCTTCGCCGGCAACGCCGAGCGCACCGGGAACGAGGCGGTGCTGAAGGCGGAGCTCGAGCGCACGCTGCGCACGCGCGGCGCGGCGGAGTGGCTCGCGCTCCTCACCGGGGCCGGCATCCCGTGCGCACCGATCAACGACGTCGTCACGATCGCCGCGAGCCCGCAGGTCGCCGCGCGCAACATGCTGGTCGACGTCGGCGGCCTCAGGATGCCGGGCAACCCGATCAAGATCGCGGGCTACGCCGACCCGACGACGCGTCCGCCCGCGCCCCGGCTGGACGAGCACGGCGCGGCGATCCGGCGCGAGCTCGCCTGACGCGCAGCGCGGTCAGCCGATCCCGAGCCGCTTCGCGACGATCACCTTCATGATCTCGTTCGTCCCCGCGTAGATCGTCTGCACCGCCGCGTCGGCGTAGTCCTGCGAGATCGGGTACTCGGTCATGAAGCCGTAGCCGCCGTGCAGCTGCAGGCACTCGCTGGTGAGGCGCTTCTGCAGGTCGGTGGTCCACCACTTCGCCATGCTGACCTCGGTGACGATCTCGTCGCCGCGCACGTGGGCCGCGAGCAGCCTGTCGACGAAGGCCTGCCCGACCTCGATCTGGGTCGCGAGCTCGACGAGCTTGAACTGCGTGTTCTGGAACGACGCGATCGGCTGGCCGAAGGCCCTGCGCTCCTTGACGTAGGCCATGGTGTCCTCGAGCGAGCGCCGGCAGGACGCCATCGCGGTCACCGCGATGCACAGCCGCTCCTGCTGGAGCATCTCCATCAGCATGCGGAAGCCCTCGCCCTCGCGGCCGAGCAGCGCGTCGGCGGGCAGGCGGCAATCCTCGAAGGCGAGCTCGCTCGTGTCCTGGCCCTTGAGCCCGAGCTTGTCGAGCTTGCGGCCGCGCACGAAGCCCGGGAAGCCCGCCTCGACCAGGAACAGGCTGATGCCCCTGTGCGGCGGGCTCGCCTGCGGGTCGGTCTTCGCGACCACCACGAACAGGTCGCCGATCTGGCCGTTCGAGATGAAGATCTTGGAGCCGTTCAGGATCCAGGAGTCGCCGTCGCGGCGGGCACGCGTCTGGACGTTGGCGAGATCCGATCCGGTGCCGGGCTCCGTCATGGCGATGCCCATCACCATGTCGCCGGAGATCACCCGCGGCAGGTAGCGTCTCTTCTGCTCCTCGCTGCCGTAAACGATGACGTACGGCATACAGATGTCCGAGTGCAGGTACATCATCAGCGCATGCGCGCGCAGCCAGGCGAGCTCCTCCATCACCACCACGTCGTAGAGGAAGTCGCCGCCGGCACCGCCGTACTCGGCCGGCGCGTGCGCCCCGAGGAAGCCGGCCTCGCCCAGCCGGCGCCAGCTGTCGCGGTCGCTCATGCCTTGCGCATTCCAGGCCTCGATCCTGGGCACCACCTCGCGCTCGGCGAAGCGGCGGAACTGGTCGCGGAACAGCTCGTGATCCTCGGTGAACACTTCTCGGCGCATGGACGGAGAACCCCCTGATCGGCCTGGACGGCGCGTGAATGGACGATCTGGCTTACCGATCGCCCCCCCGGCGCGCACACGGGTGCACGAGACGTGCAGCGGTGCTGCCCGCGCGGCGTGCAGGCGCCATGCCCGATTTTGCATCCGTGTGCAAAATCCAGGCGTCTCACCAAATTTGTGTCTATTGGACTTGAATTGCACTGCGCTGGGAGCCAAAAGAGGAGCATCGAGAGGCCGAGCGGTCGACGACCCGCCCCGCCC
>JBFMAS010000118.1:0-2231 GCA_040755575.1 Thermodesulfobacteriota bacterium | reverse complement strand
GCGCTCCGCTGCCCAGACGCTCCGCGATCGCGAGCGCTTCCTGGCAGTGCTGTACGACGGCGTGCGTCGCGTGCCGCTCGGCGGCCTTGTCGACCGCGCGCTCGTGGTACGCGAGCGCGCGCTCCCACTCCTCGGCGCGCGCGAAGTGGTGCGCGAGCGTCTCGTAGTGCTCCTCGAGACGGTCTGCGTAGAGCTCCTCGATCGCGAGCCCGATCGTGCGGTGCAGCGCCTTGCGCCGCTCGCTGACGACGCTGCGGTACGCGACGTCGTGGGTCAGCGCGTGCTTGAACATGTACGCGAGCTCGGGGTGGACCTCCTTCTCGTAGATCAGCTCCACCGAGCGCAGCTCGTCGAGCTGGGCGCGCACCTGCTCGCCGGCGTCGGTGATGCGCTCGAGCAGCCGCAGCGCGAACTCGCGGCCGATGACGCTCGCCACCTGGATCGCGTGCCGCGCCTCGTCGGCGAGACGGTCGATCCGCGCGGTGAGCACGTCCTGCACGGTGTCGGGGATGGAGATCTCGGCGAGGCTGCGCGTCAGGACGACGCGTCCGTTCTCGGCCCGCAGCGAGCCGTCCTCGACCAGCGAGCGCGTCACCTCCTCGACGAAGAACGGGTTGCCCTCGGCCTTGCGCGCGATCAGCGAGCGTAGCTCGAGCGGCATGTCGGCCGTGCCCAGCAGCGTACGCGTGATCGCGGCCATCTCGCCCTCGCTGAGCGGCTGCACGGCGACGCGCTGGTAGTAGCTGCGGTCGCCGAACGGATGCGTGTAGCCCGGCCGGTGCGAGCACACGAGCAGCACCCGCATGCCGGGGATCACGCTCGCGACGAAGCCGAGGAACTCCTCCGAGGTGTGGTCGATCCAGTGCAGGTCCTCGACCACGAGCACGACCGGCTCCTGCTGCGCGGCGCGGACGAGCAGGGCGCGCATCGCACGGAACGTCTCGCTGCGCCGGCTCGCCGAGTCGAGGGCCGCGACTGCGGCGTCGCCCGCTCCGGCCGGCAAGGACAGAATCTGGCGGACGAAGGGCAGCGTCCACGCGAGGTCCGCGCCGAACGAGGCGACGCCGACCTCGATCTTCGCGCCGGCGCTGTCCTCGTCGTCGCGGTCGTCTATGCCGTAGAAGCGCCGCAAGCCGTCGATCACCGGCAGGAAGGGCGTCGAGCCGCCGTACGACGCGCAACGCCCCTCGATCCAGAGGTGCGGGCGGTCGGCCAGGCGGCGGCGGAACTCGAGGAGCAGACGCGACTTGCCGATGCCCGCCTCGCCGACCAGGAACACCACCTGTCCGCGGCCCGCCTCCGCGCTGCGCCACGCGTCCTCGAGCATGGTGAGCTCGCGCTCGCGGCCGACGAACGTGCCGGCGGGCAGGTCGGCGAGCGTGCTGGTGGCGGCGCGCGAGCGCGCCGCGACGACCGCGTACGCGGTGACGTCGTCCTCTGCGCGTGGCCCGAGCTTCAGGGGGCGCGGCTCGAGCACGCAGGCCTGCGCGACCTGGCGCGCGATCCGGGGCGACACGAGCACGTCCCCCGCACCGGCGTGGCCGAGCATGCGCTCGGGCAGCGCGAGGGCGTCGCCGAGCGGAAGCACCAGCACGCGGCCGTCCGCTCCGGCGGCGAAGCGCACCTCGCCGAGGTGGACCGCGATGCGCACCTCGGGCCGCGGCTCCGCCGCCGTCCCGGCGAGGTGCTGGATGGCGAGCGCCGCCTGCACCGCGCGCTGCGGCGTCTGCTCGAGCGCGCGCGGCACGCCGAACGCGGCCGTCACGCGCGAGCTGGTCTCCTCGAGCAGGACGCCGCCGAAGCCCCGCAGCTTCTCGGCGATCGCCTGCCTCCAGCGCGCCACGGCGGTCCACGGCTCCCAGCGCCGGACGGCCTCGTCGGGCTCTGCGAAGAAGAGGTCGATCGCCAGCGTCGCCGCCCGCTTCTGCTCCCAGCCGGCGGCGTCGCTCGCGCCCTCGTGCGCGGCGGTCGTGACGGGCGGCGCCGGCTGCGGCGCAGCGGCCACCGGCGCGGCATCCGCGCCGCGCGCCGGCGCGCCCGGCGGCAGCTCCTCGAGCGCCGGCTTGTCGATGCCGAGACGCCGCATCCGGTAGCGCAGCGCGTTGCGGCCGATGCCGAGCAGCCGTGCGGCGGCGACGACGTTGCCGCCCGAGCGGGCGAGCGCGGCGCGGATGCGCTGCCCCTCGTCGTCCCCGGCGGGCTGCTCCGCCGCCGGCTCCCGCGCGGACGCC
>JBFMAS010000117.1:0-5739 GCA_040755575.1 Thermodesulfobacteriota bacterium | reverse complement strand
CGCGCATCGCGACCGCGACCGCGCGGTTCAGCTCGACGACCGGCGACGGCGTCAAGCGCAGCAGGACGTCGTACAGGGCGACGATCTGGCCCCAGTCGGTGTCGGCGGGCGTCGCCGCCTGCGCGTGCACGGCCGCAAGCGCGGCCTGCAGCGTGTACGGCCCGAAGCGGCGCGACGCGAGCGCGCGCTCGACCAGCCCGAGCCCCTCCGCGATCTGCGCGCGGCTCCACAGCGTCCGGTCCTGGTCGTCGAGCAGCACGAGGTCGCCCTCGCCCGTGGTGCGCGCCGTGCGCCGCGACTCGTGCAGCAGCATGAGCGCGAGGAGCCCGACCGCCTCGGGCTCGGGCAGGAGCTCGACCAGCAGCCGGCCGAGACGGATCGCCTCGCCGGACAGGTCGGGACGCGTCAGCGAGTCGCCCGAGGACGCCGAGTAGCCCTCGTTGAACACCAGGTAGACCACGTGCAGCACGGTATCGAGCCGCTCGGGGAGCTCCGAGCGCGACGGCACCTGGTAGGGGATGCGCGCGTCGCGGATCTTCGCCTTGGCACGCACGATGCGCTGCGCGATCGTCGGCGCGGCGGCGAGGAAGGCGCGCGCGATCTCCTCCGTCGTGA
Organism: Thermodesulfobacteriota bacterium; assembly: GCA_040755575.1. Classification (GTDB taxonomy): domain Bacteria; phylum Desulfobacterota; class Binatia; order UBA12015; family UBA12015; genus DATCMB01. Next base: position 5,124 of record JBFMAS010000117.1, on the reverse strand, counting down.
GGCCGCAGATCTCGCGCAGCGTGAGCGCGATCTGCGCGTCGGGCGTCAGCGCGGGATGGCAGCAGGTGAAGATCAGGCGCAGACGGTCGTCCTCGACGTCGTGCTCGTCGCGTCCCGCCGCGTCGCTCGCCTCGGCGGCGAGGCGGTCCGCGATCTCGGCCTGCGACGCGTCGAAGCGCGCCCGCCGGCGCAGCGCATCGATCGCCTTGAAGCGGCCCGTCGAGACCAGCCAGGCGCGCGGGTTGTCGGGCTCGCCGTCGACCGGCCAGCGCTCGACGGCGGTGGCGAATGCGGTGTGCAGCGCCTCCTCCGCGAGGTCGAAGTCGCCGAGCAGGCGGATCAGCGTGGCGAGGACGCGGCGCGACTCCGTGCGGTAGATCGCGTCGACGCGCTCGCGCACGCGCTCTGCCGCGCCGTCCGTCATGCGCCGCGGCTCTCCGCGCCACGCGCGGCCGGCGCGAGGCCCAGCGCCTGCAGCGTCTCCGGGTCGTCCGCCACGGAACGCACCTCGACGCAGCCGACCCACGCGCCAGGAATCCGGGCCGCGATCCGGACCGCCTCGTCGAGATCGGGTGCGTCGATCAGGTAGTAGCCGCCGAGCTGCTCCTTGGTCTCGACGAACGGACCGTCGGTGGTCGACACCTTGCCGTCGCGCACGCGCACCGTGGTCGCGGTCGCGGGCGGCAGCAGCCGGTTGCAGTCGATGAGGTGGCCGCTCGCGCGGATGTCGGCGGTGAAGCTCGCGTAGTCGGCGAGATGCCGTGCCGCGGTGGCCGGCGGCATCTGCTCCATCATCTTCTCGGCACAGATCAAGCACAGAAACTTCATCCCGATCTCCTACCTCTGGACGAGGTGCTTCACGGGACGCACCTCGACGCAGCCGAGCCGTCCGGGCGGGATGCGTGCCGCCACCTGGATCGCCTCGTTCAGGTCGCGGGCCTCGATCAGGACGAAGCCGCCGAGCTGCTCCTTGGTCTCCGCGAACGGACCGTCGGTCGTCGAGATCCGGCCGTGGCGCGAGCGCACGATCGCCGCCGTCGCCGAGCGCTCGAGCGCCTGCGCGGCGACGAAGTGGCCGCTCTTGCGGAGCTCCTCGTCGTAGGCGAGCGCCTCGCGGACGAGCGCTTCGTAATCGCTGGGGCTGAGCGAATCCAAGGTGCTCTCGTCGTAGTAGATCATGCACGCGTATCTCATGCTGCCCTCGTCTCGACGAAGCCCTCGATCGGCCGCAGCTCGATCGCCCAGCCGAGGTGCTGGTTGAGCTTCGCGGGCGGATGCAGCGACGCCTGCGCGACGAGCCGTCCGCTCGCGCGCAACGCCTCGCCGTGCGGCCGGCACGCGGGCGCGAGCGCGTCGACCTCGGCGGGCGACGGCGTGTCGAACTTCTCCGTGTCGTAATGGGCCAGACAGAGGTACTTCATCGTGCTCCTCTAGGTGTTCGACCGTTCGCTCGGTCGTGGCGTGAATGGTCGATCGCCGCGCGCCCCGATCGACGGTGGCGGCGTGAATTCTTTCTCGCGGCGCAGCGTCGATCGTGCGTCGATCCGTTCGACCACCGGGTGAAGCCACCTTGCGGCGGGTGTCGGGTGGCGTGACCTCGGCAACCCGCGACAGGAGAACGAGATGGACGCGACGACCAGAGCATCGGAGGAGCGGCGCATCCGGGAGCGGATCGCGAGCTGGGCGAAGGCGCTGCGCGCGAAGGACCTCGACGGTCTCCTCGCGCACTACGCGCGGGACTTCGTCAGCTTCGACCTCGCACCCCCCTTGCGACACGGCGGCGAAGAGGTGAGACGGAGCCTTGCGGAGTGGTTCCCGACCTGGGACGGACCGATCGGCTACGAGCTCGGCGAGCTCACCGTCGTCGCCGGCGACGAGGTCGCCTTCGCGCACGGCTTGCACCGGCTGCATGGAAAGAAGACGTACGGCACCACGGAAGACGTCTGGTTTCGGGCGACGATCGGCTTTCGCAAGACCGGCGGCGAGTGGCTCGTCGTGCACGAGCACACCTCGGTGCCCTTCTACATGGACGGCAGCTACCGGGCCGCCGTCGACCTCGCGCCCTGAGCGGATTTTCGTGGCCGCGGTGTCGAGCGCGGGCGGCTCCGTTCGACCATCGGACGGAACCCCCGCGGCGCGCGCGGCGTCGCGGGCAACTCGGCGAAAGGTCGCAGGAAGGAGCGAGGATGAGCGGGGTACGGGTACTCGTCGGGACGCGCAAGGGCGCGTTCGTTCTCACGGCGGACGGCAGGCGCGAGCGCTGGGACGTGAGCGGCCCGCACTTCGCGGGCTGGGAGATCTACCACCTGAAGGGCTCGCCGGCCGACCCGGGCCGGATCTACGCCTCGCAGACGAGCGGCTGGTTCGGCCAGATGATCCAGCGCTCGGACGACGGCGGCAAGACCTGGGAGGCGGTCGGCAACGAGTTCGCCTACGACGGCGTTCCGGGCACGCACCAGTGGTACGACGGCACGCCGCACCCGTGGGAGTTCGCGCGCGTCTGGCACCTCGAGCCCGCGCTCGACGACCCGGACACGGTCTACGCCGGCGTCGAGGACGCGGCGCTGTTCAAGACGACCGACGGCGGCAGGACCTGGCGCGAGCTCTCCGGGCTGCGCAAGCACGGCTCGGGCCCGCACTGGCAGCCCGGCGCCGGCGGCATGTGCCTGCACACGATCCTGCTCGACCCGCGCGACCGGCGCCGGATCTTCATCGCCATCTCGGCCGCGGGGGCGTTCCGCAGCGACGACGGCGGCGAGAGCTGGAAGCCGATCAACCGCGGCCTCAAGTCGGAGGGCATCCCCGACCCGATGGCCGAGGTCGGCCACTGCGTGCACCGGATCGCGCTGCACCCCTCGCGCCCGGACGTGCTGTTCATGCAGAAGCACTGGGACGTCATGCGCAGCGACGACGGCGGCGAGAGCTGGCGCGAGGTGAGCGGCAACCTGCCGACCGACTTCGGCTTCCCGATCGACGTGCACGCGCACGAGCCCGAGACGATCTACGTCGTGCCGATCAAGAGCGACTCCGAGCACTTCCCGCCCGACGGCCGGCTGCGCGTCTACCGCAGCCGCACGGGCGGCGACGAGTGGCAGGCGCTGACCAACGGGCTGCCGCAGCGCGACTGCTACGTGAACGTGCTGCGCGACGCGATGGCCGTCGACCGGCTCGACCCGTGCGGCATCTACTTCGGCACCACCGGCGGCCAGGTCTACGCGTCCGCGAACGGCGGCGACTCGTGGGCGCCGATCGTCCGCGACCTCCCGGCCGTGCTGTCGGTCGAGGTGCAGACGCTGCCATGAGCGACGCCGCCCCGGGAACGCGCAGGATCCGCGTCGTGCTGCCCGCGCACCTGCGCAAGCTCGCGCGGGTCGACGGCGAGGTCGCGCTCGAGGTCGCGGGCGAGGTCACGCTGCGCGCCGTGCTCGACGCCCTCGAGGCGCGCTTCCCGGTGCTGCGTGGCACGATCCGCGACCACGCGACGCTGCGCCGCAGGCCCTTCGTGCGCTTCTTCGCCTGCGAGCAGGACCTGTCGCACGAGCCGGGCGAGACGCGCCTGCCCGAGGCGATCGTGAGCGGCGCGGAGCCGTTCCTGGTCGTCGGCGCGATGGCCGGCGGCTGACCACCCATCGAACGACGGAGAACGACGATGAAGTACATGCTGCTGATCTACGGCGACGAGACCCAGCTCGACGACGACTACCGCGAGGCGTGCTATCGCGAGTCGTCGCAGCTCGCGCACGACCTCGCCGCGGCCGGCCGGTACCTGGCGTCCGCGCCGCTCCACCCGACGACGGCCGCGACCAGCGTGCGCGTCCGCGACGGCCGCCGCATGGTGACCGACGGGCCGTTCGCCGAGACGCGCGAGCAGCTCGGCGGCTACTACCTGATCGACGTCCCGGACCTCGACGAGGCGATCGCCGTCGCGGCGCGGATCCCCATGGCGAGGAAGGGCACGGTCGAGGTACGACCGGTGATCGAGCTCACGGGCCTGCCTTCGAGCAAGCCCTGAGGAGGGAGAGATGCAGACCAATCCATACTTGACGTTCGACGGCCGCTGCCGCGAGGCCTTCGAGTACTACGCGAAGGTGCTGGGCGGCGAGATCGAGGGCATGTTCACGCACGGCGAGTCGCCGATGGCGGCGCAGACGCCCGCCCCGTGGCGCAGCAAGGTGATGCACGCGCAGCTCAGCCTCCGCGGCGGCACCGTGCTGATGGGCTCCGACGCGCCACCCGAGCGCTACGAGCGGCCGAACGGCTTCTCGGTCGCGGTGCACGTCGATTCCGCCGCCGAGGCGCAGCGCGTGTTCGACGCGCTCGCGGACGGCGGCAGGGTCGAGATGCCGCTGCAGGAGACCTTCTGGGCGCACCGCTTCGGCCTCCTCACGGACCGCTTCGGCATCCCCTGGATGGTGAACTACGGGCGCGAGTCCTGAGGAGCGGGGGCGCATGCTGGTGGCAAGCGATGCGTCGGGCGCCCAGCTCGTGTGCGAGGTCGAGATCGGCGTGGTCGTCGCGGCGCCGCGCGAGCGCGTGTTCGCGGCATGGACCCGGCCCGAGGACCTGGCGCGCTGGTGGGGGCCGCGCGACTTCACGGTGCCCTTCTGCGGCATGGACGTGCGCCCGCACGGCAGCTTCCGCATCTGCATCCGCTCCCCGGAGGGCAGGGACCACTGGATGCGCGGCGTGTTCCACGAGATCCACGAGCCGGAGCGCATCGTCTTCAGCCATGCCTGGGAGGACGACGGCCGCGAGACGCTCGCGTGCGTGAGCTTCGCCCTGGACGGTCGTGGCACGCGGCTCGCCGTGCGACACGAGGGCCTCGGGTCGCACGCCGAGCGCGCCTCGTACGAGGTGGGCTGGCGCGAGGCGCTCGCCCGGCTCGCGTCGTACGTGACCGCGTCGATGGGGCCGGGCTGAGGGCGACGCGCCGGAGCGCCGGGCGTGCTCGCGCCGGCGTCGCGCTGATGGTCGCGCTGCTCGAGCTCGACGAGCGCGGGCGCTGGCGGCGCCGCTGGCGCTTCGAGGAGCGCGGGCGGGGCGGCATCGCGGCGCTCGCGACCGCGGACCTCGACGGCGACGGCGTGCAGGACGTCGTCGCGCTCGGGCGCGCGGGACGGAGCT
>JBFMAS010000116.1:0-30779 GCA_040755575.1 Thermodesulfobacteriota bacterium | reverse complement strand
ATCTGCGGCTCGCCGGCGGCGCCGGCGGCAAATCGGTCCGCGCCTCGTAATTCTTACAGCTGGCCTCTGAGCTTGACGCCCGCGACGCCCGTCGGGCGAGCGCGCGGTGCTCGCGCCGCTTCGCGGCTCCGATCTAGAATGGCCGCGTGAGCACGAAGCGCACGCTGCTCGCCGCGCTCGCGGTGGTGGTGATCGCCGGGAGCGTGCTGTGGCTCGCGACCCGCACCGTGCGCTCGATCGGTGGGCGCTGGGCGGTCGATGCCGGGCTGCCGCCGCTCGAGCCGTGGACGCCGGCCCTCGGACTTCGCCGCACGTTCGACACGCTGCCGCAGCCACCGCCGCCCCCGCCGCGTGTCCGCCTCCTCGAGGGGAACGAGGAAGCGTGGATCGAGCGCTGGCGGATCCTCACGGTGGCGCGCGAGCGCGTCGACGCCGGCTCGTTCATCGTCCGCAACGACGTCTACGGCCTCGCCTTCCTCGGCCATCTGCTGCACCTGCGGGGCCGCGGCGTCGCCGTGCGTCTGCTGATCGACGCGTACGGCACGTCGATGGCGCGCTCGGTCTTCGCCGAGGACTACCTCGACGAGCTGGTCGCCGCGGGCGTCGAGATGCGGACGTACCGTCCGATGCTCGGACGCGTGGTCGAGGCGGCGCTGCGCCTCGAGCCGCTCGCCGCGGTCGCGAGCGAGCACGACAAGGTCCTGCTCGTCGACGGGAAGCATGCGGTCCTCGGCGGGCGCAACGTGGGCGGGGAGTACTTCGCTTCCCCGGAGCGCCACCCCGAGGCCTTCCTCGACGTCGACGTGCTCGTCGCCGGCGCGTCCGCCTGCACGGCGCTCGAGCGGGCGTTCGAGGCGGAGTGGTCGAGCGGCGTCGCGCCCGCGCTCGGCGAGCGCATCGACGTCGCCTCGCGCCGCGCCGAGCTGCTCGGCGCCCACCGCGCGATGGACGCGTGGCTCCGTGGCGCCGCCGGCGAGCTCGACGGGGACGACGCGGCGGCGCCGCATCTCCGCGTCCTGCGCGAGGAGCACCCGAACCTCGAGGGCGCGCTGGCGCGCCGTCGCAGCGAGGCGCTGGTGCGGCACGAGGTGCGGATCCTCGACAGCGTGCCGCGCCTGGGCCACGGCCAGGACGACGTGACGCGCGGCCTCGCGCGTCTCCTCGCGAGCGCGGAGCGCGAGGTGCTGATCCAGAGCCCGTACCTGGTGCTCGCGGGAGGCGCCGTCGAGCGCTTCGTCGAGGCGGGTCGCCGCGGCGTCGCGATCACCGTCGTCACCAACGGCCCGACCTCGAGCGACAACGCGCTCAGCCAGGCGCTGTTCCTCGAGCAGTGGCCCGAGCTGCTGGCCCGCGTGCCGGGCATGCGGCTCTTCGTCCGCGGCGACCGGCACAACGTGCACGGCAAGACGGCCGTGTTCGACGGGCAGGTGGCCGTGGTCGGGACCTACAACCTCGACCCGATCAGCATGGCGGTGAACGGCGAGGTGGTGCTGGTGGTGTGGTCGAAGGAGTTCGCTGCGCGCGTCGCGGCGCCGCTGCACGCCGCGATCGACGAAGGGTCGCCGACCACCTTCGAGTACCGCATCGTCCGCGACGCCGCCGGGGTGCCCGTGCGGGGCGACGACGGGCGCCCGCAGGTCGCCTTCGGGCCGGGGCAGCACGTCGAGCCGTCGCGCTGGTCGGCCGTGCACACGTGGTCGACCGTCGTGCGGATCGTGCGCCTGCTCGCGCCGTCGCAGCCGCTCTTCTGGGCCTCGCGCCCGCCGCCCACCGAGCGCGCCGTCGCGCGCTCGGCCGTGGACGCGGACGAGGCCGCGCACTGACGCGCGCTCAGCTCTCGGGCGTGCGCGCGTGGGCCGCGCGCCAGTCGCGCGTCGGGTCGTCGTCGGGGTCGGGCGTCTCCTGCGGCGGGCGCAGGCCCTCGGGCACGTTCTTGAGATTGACGCGGACGCGCGTCCACGTGCTCGAGCGCCCGCGCATGGAGTCGACGAGCACGTCCTCGGGCGCGAGGTGGCTCGCCGCCTCGGGCCAGCGCGCCTTCCAGCGCTCGAGGCCCGCGAGCGCGGCGTCCTTCCTCGGCGAGCTGGCGATGGTGAGCAGAGGCATCGTCGCGCGGCGCGTGCGCCTCGCCCCGCCGCTCGTCGCGGACGGCGTGGCGGCGGGCTTGCGCGCGCGCGACGGCGCGACGCGGGGCGCCTCGCCCTCCGTCTTGCGGAAGTGCGGCGGCCAGGGCGCGTCGCCGAGCCCGCTCGCCTCGTCGCGCGCCGCGAGCTCGAGGAGCCCTTCGAGCGAGCCCGGCGTCGCGTCGATCGCCGCGTGCGGGTCGCCGAGCCGCGCGAGGCGGCTCGGCACCGTGAACAGCGTGAAGTCCGCGGGCTCGCAATCCGGCACCTCGCTCCAGGCGAGCGGCGTCGAGACGCGCGCGTCGGGCAGCGGGCGCACCGAGTAGGCCGAGCACGTCGTGCGGTCCTTCGCGTTCTGGTTGTAGTCGAGGAAGACGCCGCGGCGCTCCTCTTTCCACCACTTGCTGGTGGCGAGCGCCGGCGCGCGGCGCTCGATCTCGCGCGCGAGCGCGAGGGCGGCGCGGCGCACCTCGGTGAAGCTCCAGCGCGGCTCGATCCGCACGTTGACGTGCATGCCGCGCGAGCCGCTCGTCTTCGGCCAGCCGGCAAGCCCGAGCTCGTCGAGCAGCGCCCTGACCTCGAGCGTGACGCGACGCACGTCGGACCAGGCGACGCCCGGCGTCGGGTCGAGGTCGATGCGCAGCTCGTCGGGGTGCTCGAGGTCGCCCGCGCGCACCGGGTGCGGATGCAGCTCGATGCAGCCCAGGTTGACGATCCAGGCGAGCCCGGCCGCATCGTCGACGACGACCTCCTCGGCGGTGCGCCCCGAGGGGAAGGACAGCGTCACCGTGCGCAGCCACTCCGGCCGCTTCTCGGGGGCCCGCTTCTGGTAGAACGGCTCGCCGTCCGCCCCGTCGACGAAGCGCTTCAGCACGATCGGCCGGTCGCGTATGCCGTGCAGCGCGCCGTCCGCGACCGCGAGGTAGTAGCGCACCAGGTCGAGCTTGGTGACCTGCGCCTCGCGCGAGAAGTAGAGCTTCGCGGGGTGCGTGACGCGCACCTCGCGGCCGTCGATGGTCAGGACGACGGCGTCCTCTTTCTTCGCCACGGCGCCGAAGGGTACACCGGAGACGTGGCCGACACGAAGCAGGACGTGCTCGACATGCTGCGCGAGCTGACCGAGCTCGTGATCCTCGACGAGGGCGACCCGCAGTCGTTCCGCGTGCGCGCGTACGAGAGCGCGTCCTACGGCATCGACGCCTACGCCGGCGACCTCGCGAGGCTGACGGCGAAGGAGCTCGAGAAGATCCCCGGCGTGGGCAAGAGCACGGCGGCGAAGATCCGCGAGCTGCTCGAGACCGGCAAGGTGCGGAAGCTCGAGGAGCTGCGCGCGAAGCACCCGCCGGCGATCGTCGCCCTGACGCGCATCCAGGGCCTCGGGCCGAAGGCCATCCAGCGGCTGCGCGGCGAGCTCGGCGTCGAGGGGCTGGTCGACCTGAAGCGCGTGCTCGCCGAGCACCGGCTGCGGGGGCTCAAGGGCTTCGGCCCCAGGTCGGAGGAGAAGCTCGCCGCGGCGGTCGCGCGCCTCGAGGCGGACGGCGGGGCCAAGCGGACGCCGGTCTCGGTCGCGCTGCCGCTCGCGGAGCGCGTGGTCGCGGCCCTGTCGCAGGTCCCCGGCGTGACGCACGCGTCGTACGCCGGCTCGCTGCGCCGCTTCTGCGAGACGGTCGGCGACGTCGACGTGATCGTCGCCGCCTCCGAGCCCGCGCGCGTGATGGACGCGCTCGTCGGCATGAGCGTCGTCGAGCGCGTGCTGGTGCACGGCGAGGCCAAGACGAGCGTCGTCACGCGGCGCGGCACGCAGGTCGACGTGCGCGTCGTCGCGGTGCACCAGCTCGGTGCGGCGCGCCTCTACTTCACGGGCAGCAAGGGGCACAACATCAAGCTGCGCACGCGCGCGCTCGCGCGCGGCTGGACCTTGAACGAGTACGCCCTCGCCGAGCTCGAGGGCGGCAGGGTAGTCGCATCCGAGAGCGAGGAGGAGATCTACGCGGCCCTCGGGCTCGAGTGGATCCCGCCGGTGCTGCGCGAGGACCAGGGCGAGATCGAGGCGGCCGAGAAGGGCCGGCTGCCGCGTCCGATCGAGCACCCGATCGGCGACTTCCACGTCCACACGACGACGTCGGGCGACGGCCGCTCGTCGCTCGAGGAGGTCGTCGCGGCGGCGCTCGCGCGCGGCGTGCGCGTGCTCGCGATCACCGAGCACGCGGAGGGCACGGTGTCGGGCGTCGGGCGCGAGCCGCTGCGCGCGCAGGGCGAGCGCATCCGCGCGCTCGCGCGCGAGGTGGGCGACCGGCTCGTGCTGCTGCACGGCGTCGAGCTCAACATCGGACCGAAGGGCGAGCTCGACTGGGACCTCGAGTTCCGGCGGACCTTCGACTGGTGCCTCGCGAGCGTCCACGACCACTTCGACCTCGACCGCACGGCACAGACGCGCCGCATCGTCACCGCGATGCACGACCCGACGGTGCGCATGATCGGTCATCCGTCGGCGCGCATGATCGGCGGCCGGCCGCCGATCGACCTCGACCTCGACGCCGTGTACGCCGCCGCCGAGGCGACCGGCACCGCGCTCGAGATCAACGGCGGCCTGCCGCGGCTCGACATGTCGGTCGAGGCGCTGCGCGCCGGCCGCGACCGCGAGGTCGTCTTCGTGCTGTCGAGCGACGCGCACAAGGCGAGCGAGCTCGCGCGCGTCGACTACGCGGCGATGAACGCGCAGCGTGCGTGGCTCGACCCGGCGCGCGTCGTCAATACCTGGGACGCAGACCGGCTCGCGGCGTGGGCGCGTGGCCCGACCCTCAAGGACTCGGCGGCATCTCGCGGAAGCTCGACCGGGCCGGGTCGATAGGTCCGAGCGCGACGCACGGTCACGTGAGGCCAAGGCGCTGCAGCCGCGAAGTGCTATGGTGCCGCCATCCGGCGGATTGGGACCCGGGAGGAGCGCCATGATCGTAGTTCGGCAAAGCAGGCTTGGCTCGGTCACCCTCGTCTTGGTGACTCTCGCGTCGTTGGTTGGAATCCTCGCGGGTCGTCCGGCGCACGCACAGGAGAAGGACGTCGAAGCCGATGCCGCCGCAGCGCTCGCGGCGCTGTACGAGACGACGCCAGCGGCGAAGATCGCGGGCGAGCAGGCGAAGGCGGTGCTGGTCTTTCCCACCATCGTGAAGGCCGGCTTCCTCGTCGGCGTTCAGTACGGCGAGGGCGTGCTGATGGTCGACGGCAAGCCCGAAGGGCTCTACAACATCGCCGCTGCCTCGTACGGCCTGCAGGCCGGTGTGCAGTCGTTCGCCTATGCGATGTTCCTGATGACCGACGCTGCTCGTAGCTACCTCGATCGGTCGGCGGGCTGGGAGATCGGCGTGGGCCCGAGCGTCGTCGTGTACGACAAGGGCATGGCGAAGAGCTTCACGTCGACGACGCTCAAGGACGACGTGTACGCCTTCGCCTTCCAGCAGAAGGGGCTCATGGCCGGAATCGGCCTGCAGGGCTCGAAGATCACCCGCATCGACTGACGACGGCGCCCGTCATCGGTCGACGGCGCACGAACGGCGGCGGCTACAGGTCTCGAGCTCGTGACCGCGACCTTCCACACCGTGGGCCAGGTGTCCGCACCAGACGCTCGCGGGAGACGAGTCGGCGAGACCCTATCGAGCGAGGTCGGCCGGAGCGACACCCCGCTCCCCACGCCGATCGACGGCTGCATCCCGCGCGCGAGCGGACGCCGACAGCAGAGCCTTCACCGCGACGATGAAGAGGCCCGTCAGCACCAGGTTCAACGCGAGCGAGAAGGTGGCGACGCTGACCATCGTGCCACCGATGCCGTAGCCGAGCGACACGACCAGCACTCCGGCGCCGACCTCCCCCCGTGGCCACATGCCGACGCAGAGGGCGAGCCGCTCACGCCAGCTCGCCTCGTCGCGATAGCAGAGCAGCGGGAACATCTTGCCGACGTTCGCGAGCACGGTGATGACGAGCGTGTGCCAGACGAGCGCCAGCCAGGAGGTGCCGGCGGCCGCAGGGTCGATCGCCGGCATCGAGAGACCGACGAGCACCATGAACGCCCCGGAGACGATCGTTGACACGAGCTGCTCTCGCTCCCCCTCCGGACCCTCCTGATGCCCTTCCTGCGCGTCGTTGGCGTGCGGATTCGCACCCGGCGGCTGCGCCAGCAGACAGCCGAGCACGAACGCGGGCAGCAGCACCTCGATGTGGATCGGCACGACGTCGTCGACCCTCATGCTGTACTCGTAGATCGCCTCCGACAGAGCGGTGATCGCCGCGGCATAGCCCAGCACCCACGGCCACGTGATCGGAGCGCGCAGCTGGCGCATGTAGCGCCACGCCAGCCAGACGAGGACCACCATGAGGAAAACGATGACGGCGAGCTGCCACCGCACTCCGACGATCATCATCTTGAGCGGGATCATCAGCAGCACCGTGTCGAGGTCGTCGAAGATCGCGAGCACGCGTGCCTTGCGGAACAGCCAGGTCGCAGAGAGCCCGGCCGCCGCGAGCATGGAGAAGAGGATTCCCGCCGAAGTCGGCGCCGCGAAGCGACCCGCGAGCAGAGCCTGCGTCCAGGAATCGTAGCTGCCTGGCGCCCCCGCCGGCATCAGCACCAGCAGGAAGTAGAGGCTGCAGAAGATCCATGGGAACGCGGCCGCGGTCGCCGCGACGCCGTAATCGACGGCGTACGAGCGCAGCCGGCTACGATCGATCTCGAACTCGTAGCCGACGTGGATCATGATGAAGCCGAGAAGCGTCATCGTAAGGAGCTCGATGACCAAGCGGAGGCTCTTCAGGGTGGCGGCGTCGAGCGCGGGTAGTAGCTGCGAGCCGGCGAGGCCGACGATCAGCAGCGACGAGAAGATGACGACCTTCCTCATCCGATGCTCCTCGCTGCGGCTGGCGGCGCGACGGGCGGCGCCGCGTGAGCACCGTCCCGACCATCAGGCCGAAGATGATCGTCACCGCCATCGAGGCGAAAAAGGCGTCGCCAAGCAGGGGCAGCATGCCGAGAGCCGTGGTGGCGGCGGCCATGGCCACCGGCCGCAGCCGGCTCGCGCCGGCGTCGACCACGGCATCCGGCGCCGGCTTGCCGGCGGCCCGCTGCGCGTCGATCTCGTCGATCAGCACGATGGCGCTCTTGATCAGCATACCCATCAGGCTCAGGAAGCCCAGCAACGCCATGAATCCGAACGGCTGACCGGTCAGCAGCAGCCCCGCCGTGACAGCGATCAGAGCGAGCGGGACGTTCCGCATGCTCGCGACGTCGTTGCGCTCCGCCTCGTCGGCGCGCACCACGCTCGGCAACGTCGGGTCGCGGTCGCGGAACACGCCGACCGGCACGCCCTCGAAGCCCTGCCGGATCGCCTCCGCGACGCCCTCCCGCCCGATGCCGTTGGCCGCGGCCTCGTTCTCGGCGAGCACCGGCGAGACGACCTTCGTGCGCTGGCGCCAGTCCGTGCGAACCGCCTTCGCGTCCGGGTCCGCATCGAGGATCGCCACGACGCGATCGCCGAGCTCGCGCAGCACGCGAGCATCTGGACCGGTGATGCGCGCCTGGACCTTGCCGCTCGAGCCCGGTCCGAGCTCGAACTTGGATGCGTAGCTCGAAGCCTCCGGAGCGAGCTCGGCGAGGTCGCGCTCGACCTCGGCTACGAGCGGATCGATTCGAGCGGGGTCGTCGATGTCGACGCCGTCACCCACGACAGGCCGAGCGAGACCAGCACGACCTGGTAGAGCGAGCGAGATCGGCGCCACCTCGATGCCGAGCGGGATCTGCGGCAGAAGCTCGCTCATGCGCCGCTCGATCGCCTCACCCATGACGACGACGTTGCCCCCGGCACGGTGGAGATCCCGAGCCCGATCGCCCGGCTGCCGTCGTAGCGCAGCAGATGGTCCGGCGGGTCGCGATACGCCCGGCGAACCGTCGCCACGTCGCGCAGGTGGATCTGCCGGCTCGGCCGACGCGCCGGGGTAGGGGGTGACGACGAGAGCGTCCTTGATCGTGAACTCGGGGTCCTCGAGGCGGCTCATCCCGAGATAGCCCCGTGCGCCCGCGACGACGAGGCGTCCGGAGCGCTTGGCGGAAGGCGTCCGAGTGTCGGCCGCAGCGGCCACGGGGCGCGCGACGAGCACCGCGCTCACCCGTCGACTCGAACGATCCCCTTCACCGCCCGGACGACGCCATCCTCATCCCGCGCGATCCACGAAGATCGGCGACGACCACGCCCTCTCGCCCACCGGCGCGAGGCAGTCGTCGCCCGCCTCCGCGCGGTAGCTGCCGTGGCACGGCGTCACCTCGACCGCGTTCCCTTCGGCATCGAAGCGCGTGCGCAGGTTCGCGCCGTTGATCGCCGGCGTGTCCTGCTGGATCGCGCGCGCGTAGTACACCGCGTCCCTGCCCGACGACGCGAACTCGGGGTCGTCGAACGTCACGACGCAGCCCGCGGGGTCGGGCGGGCACGCGAAGCGGCGCCAGGGGTCCTCGATCAGCTCGGCCACGTCCTCGCCGGGCTCGGCCTGCGGCCGCACGCGCACGATCTCGATGGCCGCGATCGGCACCCGCTCGTCGCTCGGGTTGTGGCACTCGCCGTGGCAGAGCTTCTCGAGACGCTCCGGGGACAGAGCGCCGGTGCTTTCCGGCGGGCAGCCGGGCTTCTGCACCAGCGAGCCCACCGCGCGCACCTCGAAGCGCGGCGTCTCGCTCATCTGCACCTCGCTGCCCATCGGCGCGGGTCCGCCCGGTGCGTTCTTCAGATCGAACCACAGGAGGATGCGCGGGCCGCTGGTGCCGTACACCTCCTTGCGCTCGAGCGCGTCCCAGATCGCGCCGCGGTCGCGGCCGCTCGCGTGCACCCCGACGAGGCCGCCCGGGTACATGAAGCTCGACACGCGCTCGACGTCGAAGAGCGCCGCGAAGCTGCGCTCGTGGCGCGCGATGCGCTGCGCGCGCTGCGGGTCGACCTGCTCGCCCATCGCCCACTCGCGCAGCGCCCACTCGTACCAGTCGCTCGAGAAGCCGTGCGTGTCGGTCATCCAGCGACGGCCGAGCTGCTTGTAGCCGGTACCCGGCCGCGCGTGGTGGTCGTCGCTCGACGCGACGAAGCCCCAGCGGAAGCGCAGCGGCCCCGCGGCGTCGGGCTTCGACAGCGCGAGGCTGTACTGCGCGCTCTGCCGCGGGCGCAGCGTGAAGGCGGGCTTGAAGCAGTCGCGGCACTGGTCGCAGTCGAGCCAGTCCTTCTCGCGCGTGTCCGGGATCACGAGGTGCGGCGAGACGAGCGCGCCAGCGGCGAGCCGCCTCGCGTCCTCGACGCGTCGCTCGCATTCGTCCTCGGGCAAATCGCCGCAGCGCTCGCGGATGATCTCGCCGGCACGCCAGCAGCAGGGCAGGAAGTCCTTCGTCGGCTCGGGGCAGGTCGCCTCGCCGTCGGCGCCGGGCGGCGGCGGCTCGGGCCACGCGCGGTACTCCTCGCTGTTGCCGTGCCCCGAGAACACCTCGAGCAGCGTCTGGCGCTCGGGGTCGTGCAGGGCGCGCGTGAGCTGCACGTCGAGACGCGCGCCGGCCGGGGTGTGCAGGCCCCAGGTCAGGCCGTGCGGGATGACCAGCACGTCGAAGCCCCACTGCGCGAGCTTCTCGAACAGCTCGCGCGGCGTCGGCGCGTTCTCGCGGCAGCCGGGCGGCAGCTCGCGCGTGTCGACGCCGGGCTCGCAGCTCGGCAGCGCCGCGAGCTCGCGCATCCAGGCGACGAAGTCGCCGTAGCGCCCGGGCGTCAGCGCGGCCGCCACCTGCATCGCGCGCAGGCCCCATTCGCCGGGCGCCTGGCGCATGGTGCGGTCGTCGAGCGAGGTGATCGGCCGCGCCGGCAGCTCGTCGTCGGCGAGCCCGGGGAAGATGACGTTCTTGTGCCCGAAGTGCGTCTCCGGCGTCGGCCCGACCTGCGTCCACTCCCAGCCGACGAAGGCGACGAGATCCGGATCCTGCGGGTCGCCGGCGCGCGCGTTGCACTCGCGCATCGTCTGCTTGATGTCGGTCCACTGCGCGGGGGTCAGCCCCTCCGCGTGCTCGGTGAGCGCGAAGAAGTCGACCGCCGCGCAGTAGCGCGCGAAGTCGCACGCATCGGCCGGCGGGTGCGCGCCCTCGCCGCCGAACAGCGGCAGAGAGTACATGAAGGCGTCGACCGAGTACGTCGTGTGGACGTGCAGGTCGCCGAACAGGATGCGCTTGTCCTCCCGCCGCTCGTCGCCGGCCGGCAGGATCGCGCGCCGCGCCGCATCCTGCGCGGCCGCTTCCTCGCGCAGCGCCCCGTCGGGACGGCGCGCGCCTGCGATCTCGTTCGCCGCCTCGCCGCCGCAGCCGAGCAGCAGCGCGGCGAGCAGCACCGGGGCCACGGTCCGCACGACTGCACACAGAGCCAGATTGCGCCGCGGATGTGAAGCGCTCGGCTCGGGCCGCCGGCGCTACCCCCGGAAGATGTCGCGCAGCTCGTGCGGCGCGACCACCTCGAGCTGCGCGAACGTGCAGTCGCGCGGGCGCTTGTCGGTGCGGAAGCGGCGGAACTGCGCCGTGTGGCGGAAGCGCGTGCCCTGCATGTGGTCGTAGCCGACCTCGACCACGAGCTCGGGACGCAGCGGCACCCACGACAGGTCCTTGTCGCTGCTCCAGCGGCTCTTCGCGCCCGGCATGCGCTGGCCCTCGAGGTGGTGGTCGTGCCCCGCCCAGTCGCGCCACGGGTGGCCCGCGAGCGCGTCCTCGCGGAACGGCTCCAGGATCCCGACCAGCTCCCGGCGCCTCTGCGCCGCGAAGCTCGCCGACACGCCGACGTGGTGCAGCACGCCCGCGTCGTCGTAGAGGCCGAGCAGCAGCGAGCCCACCGCGACGTCGGTCCCGTTCTTGTGCCAGCGGAAGCCGCCCACGACGCAGTCGCACTCGCGTGCGTGCTTGACCTTGAACATGGTGCGCTTGTTCGGCTCGTAGACGCCCGCCGCGGGCTTCGCCATGACGCCGTCGAGCCCGGCGCCCTCGAAGCGCTCGAACCAGCTCTGCGCGGTCGCGAGGTCGCTCGTGAGCGGCGTCAGGTGGAGCGGCGCCTGCGCCTTCGCGAGCACGCGCTCGAGGCGTGCGCGCCGCTCGGCGAACGGCACGCGCCGCAGGTCCTCGTCGCCGACGCAGAGCAGGTCCCAGAACACGATCGACGCCGGCGTCTCGCGCGCGAGCAGCCCGACGCGCGACGCCGCCGGGTGGATCCGCTGCTGCAGCGCCTCGAAGTCGAGCCCCTCACCGACGGCGACCACGACCTCGCCGTCGAGCACGCAGCGCTCCGGCAGCTGGGCGCGCAGCGGCGCGAGCAGCTCCGGGAAGTAGCGGTCGAGCGGCTTCTCGTCGCGGCTCTGCAGCATCACCTCGTCGCCGTCGCGGAAGACGAGCACGCGGAAGCCGTCCCACTTGGGCTCGTAGAGAAAGCCCGCGCCGTCGGGCAGCGCCTCGACGCGCTTCGCGAGCATCGGCAGCACCGGGGGGTTCACGGGGAGGTTCACGGCGTACGATCCTAGCAGAGCGCCGCGACCTGCCGTCGTGGACGGCGCGTCATGCGCGGCGCGCTGCGCTCGACGCGCGCCAGGGCCGGAGCGGCAGGTCCGGCTTTCTCTCCCTCGCATGCCGCAGCGGACGCTCGCGCGTCCGGCCGCGCTGCCGACACGCCATTCCCCCTGCCATCGACGAGCACGGGGCGTCGTGGCAGGAGGCCTCGCCCGTCCGGCCGGGTGCCGGCGATGGCACACTTCGCGCCGCGCGTGGCACGCCGCAGCGCCGCTTGACACAGGGCATCTCGGAGCCGAGCGCCGCGAAGCCGCGGCCAGCCGGGGATCTCTCGTCGCGATCCGCGTGGCACCGCCGTTGCGAGCGGTGACCGACGCCGCGTGCGCCTCCAGAGCCGCGACGCGGAGGACCGGGAGAGACGATGACGGGTGGAACGCTGAGGCTGACGATCACGGCGAGCACGCTGCTCGCGACGGCGCTCTACGCGTCGACCGCCGACGCGGGCTGCGGCTGCAACAAGCCGCCGCCCCCGACCGCAGAGGTGCGCCCTAGCTTCGCCTCCCCGGGGCAGACGATCACGCTGCTCGGCGGCGGCATCAGGGCGGGCAGGTACCGCGTCTCCTTCAGGGGCGACGGCGCCTGGGAGTCGGTCACCGCGTACGCCGTACGGCGCAAGGACCTCGCCGACGGCATCGAGAAGTTCCAGCTTCGCGTGACGATGCCCTCGGGGCTTGCGCTCGGGCCGACGCGGATCCGCGTCACGCGCGACGGCGACGAGGTGCTGAGCATCGACCGCAGCGAGTTCACCGTGCTGCAGGCGCCGCTGCGTCTCGACGAGAGCGACGGGGTGACGGTCGCGAAGTGCTATCGCGCCGCGGTGGGCGTCGACGGCACCGTGTACTTTCCGTTCCAGGTCGGCGCGATCAGCCAGCGCATGATCTTCAGCGGCGTCGCGCAGAGCTACCCGCTCCTGTTCTCCGCGGACGACGTCGCGATCTACAACACGCAGGGCTTCCTCATGCAGCTCCTCTCGCCCGAGCAGGCGGGGCAGCTCTACACCATCGAGGATCCCGGCTCGCCGCACAGCTTCGAGCTGGTCTACGACCGGCACGAGTTCGTGACCTACAAGGAGCAGCACGTCCACGAGGGCCGGCTCGCGCTGAGCTCCGATCCGTGGTGGCACGTCGACGGCACGCCGCACGTCGACCACGACAACCTGGTGATCGCGATCGCCGGACGCCTCGAGGACGGCTCCATGCCCGAGCCCGGCGCCACGCGTCCCTTCGACCTCAACGTCGCCACCGCGCTCGCGGAAGGGTCCACGCCGTCGACCACGCGCACCATCCGCTGGAGCTACGGCTGCTCGAGCAACGACTGACCGAACGAGCGTGACGTCACAGGGGGTCTCGTGAAGCGGGTCGTCGCAGCGAGCCGGCGTTCGGAAGGCATGCTGACCGTGGTCTTTCCGTGGGCGCTGGTGGTCGGTGTCCTCGCGTCGCTCGCCGCGGCCGGCGCGGTGGCGATCGCCGAGACGTCGTGGATCGGACGGACCTTCCCCGGATTCTTCGTCCTGCCGAACCGCGTCGTGGCGTCGATCGCACGGCCCGACTGGGGCGGCACGCGCAACGGGGCGCTCTTCCAGCGGCTGGTGGTCGAGGTCGACGGCGCCCCGGTGGCGACGAGCGGCGACGTGTACCGGCTCGCCGACGAGCACCGCGACGAGACCGTCTCGTACACGCTGCGCGACGGCGCCCGCAGCGACGTCGTCGCCGTGCCGACGCAGGTGTTCTCGCGGCTCGACTACCTGGCGGTGTTCGGCGCGTACGCGGCGACCGGGCTGCTCTATCTGCTCCTCGGCCTGTTCGCCGTGGCGGTTCTGCCGACGGCGACCGGACGCGCGATCCTCGTTCTGGGCGGCGTCGCGGGCGTCTACTCGCTGTCGGCCGCGGGCATGTACGACGCCGGCGCGACGCTGCGCCTGCACGCGCTCGCGGAGGCGCTGTTCCCCGCCGCGCTCGTCCAGCTCTCGCTCACGTATCCCGGCCCTGCGCAGCTCGCGACGCGGCCCGCGACACCGCTCGCCGGCTGGGTCGGGGCGGCCTGGTTCCTGTCGGCGGCGCTCGCCCTCGCCTACCAGCTCCTGCTCTACGAGCCGAGCGCGTACTCGGCGCTGCACGCCGCGAGCGAGACCTACCTCGGCCTGGCCGGCCTCGGGCTCGCGGTCCGGCTCGTGTGCGAGCTGGCCACGGCGCCGAGCGGCTGCAGCCCGCTGCTGCGCGGCGCGACGGCCGGTGCGGTGCTCGGCCTCGGTCTGCCGGCGGTCGTCGTCGGGCTGTCGGGCCTGACGGGCGGGGTCGTGCCGGTGAACGTGGTCGTCACGACCGCCTTCCTCTTCCCGCTCTGCCTCGGCTGGGGCCTGCTGCGCGAGCAGCGCATGCCGGCCGGCGCCCCCGCGGTGAGCTGACACGGAGACGCGGCGCGCGCCGCCGCTTCAGCCGACGCGACCGACGAGCGAGCGGATCTCCGCGATCAGCAGGTCCGGGTCGATCGGCTTCGCGAGGTGCGCCTGGAACCCGTGCGCCAGGACGCGCGCCTTCATCTCGGCGTCCGCGAAGCCGGTCAGCGCGACGATCGGGACGTCGATGCCCGCGGCGCGCACGCGCTGCGCGAGCCAGAAGCCGTCCTCGCCCGGCATGCCGAGGTCGGTCACGATGACGTCGGGCGTCGCGCCGACCAGCAGCTCGACCGCTGCGCGCGCGCCGCTCGCCGCCGTCACCTCTGCGCCGGCCTGCGCGAGCAGCACGGCGACCACCTCCCGCGTGTCGGCGTCGTCCTCGACGAGGTAGACGCGGATCGCGGCAAGCTTCTTCGCGGCATCCGCCACGACGGGCCGACGTACCGAGGGCAGCAGCGACAGGCTCGCCGGCACGATCGGAAGCGTCACGCGGAAGGTCGCGCCGCACCCGGGACCGGCGCTCTCCGCAACGACGGCTCCGCCGTGCGCCTCGACCAGGTGCCGCACGATGCCGAGCCCGAGGCCGAGCCCGCCGTGCTCGCGCGTGATGTTGGAGTCCGCCTGGCTGAAGCGATCGAAGACGTAGGGCAGGAACTCCGGCGCGATGCCGCGGCCGGTGTCGGTCACCGTGACGGCGACCCGGTCGTCGTTCAGCTCGCATGCGAGCGTGACCCGGCCGCGCGGCGGCGTGAACTTCAGCGCGTTGGCGAGCAGGTTGCGGAACACCTGCGCGAGCCGCTCGGCGTCGCCCAGCACCGTCACCCCGTCGCTCGGCGATCTCACCTCGAGCGCGATGTGCTTGCTGCGTGCATCGACCTGGAGCTCGTCGCGGAGCTGCTCGAGCACGAGCGCGAGGTCGACGGGCGACGGCTCGAGGCTGAGCTTTCCGGAGATGATGCGCGACACGTCGAGCAGGTCGTTGACGAGCTGCGACTGGTGGCGGACGCTGCGCTCGAGCGTCGCGAGCGCCTTCGCCTGCTGGTCCGGCGCGAGCCCTCCCGCGCGCAGCAGCGTCACCCAGCCGAGCGCTCCCTGGAGGGGCGCGCGCAGCTCGTGCGACAGCGTCGCGAGGAAGGCGTCCTTGGCGGCGTTGGCGCGCTCGGCCTCGGCGCGCGCGCGCTCGGCGCGCCGCTCCGCGCGGCGGCGCTCGTCGACGTCGGCGATGCTCGACACCCACTCGCGCACCGAGCCGTCGTCGTCGAACACCGGCACGACGCGCGCGACGCAGTAGCGATAGGCGCGGCTCGGCGCGTGGCGAAGCCGCGCTTCGTACTCGAAGATGGCGCGCCGGCGTCGCGCGTCCTCCCAGGCCCGCGCCGCCGCCTCCCGGTCGCCCGGGTGGATGGCCGCGAGGTAGCCGAAGCCGCCGTGCTCCTCCCACGATTGCCCGGTGTACGCCTGCCAGGCGGGCTGCGGCGCGACGAAGCGTCCCGCGCCGTCGGCGACCGAGACGATCGCCGTCGTCGCGCTGACGAGCGAGCGGTAGCGCTGCTCGCTCTCGCGCAGCCGCGCATCGAGCCGCAGCTTCTCGACCGCGTTCCAGGTGCGCTCGCCGACGGTCTCGAGCAGCGTCAGCTCGCGCGGCGTCCACGCGCGCGGCACGTCGCAGGTCGCGGCGAGCGTGAACGTCCAGCGGCGCTCGCGCAGCTGCGGCACCACGACCAGGGCACGGATGCCGAGAGGCTCGTAGCGCGCGGCGTGGTCGGACGTCCGCGCGTCGTCGCGGGTGTCGCTCACCGCGACGACGCATCCTGCATGCAGCAGCTCCGCGACCGCCC
This sequence comes from Thermodesulfobacteriota bacterium, assembly GCA_040755575.1. Lineage (GTDB taxonomy): Bacteria > Desulfobacterota > Binatia > UBA12015 > UBA12015 > DATCMB01. The sequence goes on along the minus strand of JBFMAS010000116.1, from coordinate 14,819 downwards.
CGGGCGCGGCGAAGAACGCGGCCGCGCTCGCGCGGCGCTCCGGGTCCTCCGGCGCGTCGGCCGGCTGCGGCGGATCCGCGTGCACCCTCCACGCTCCGTCCGCGCCGGCTTCGGCGATGAGGCAGCGCGAGGCGCCGAGGTGCTCGCGCACGAGGCGGGGCACCTCCTCGAGCAGCGCCCGCGGGTCGTCGCTGCGGCGAATCTGCTCGCTCAGCTCGGCGAGGAAGGCGGCGTCGAGCTCGACCTCCTTCTGCGCGGTGATGTCGAGCACGAGCCCGGTGACGTTGACGACCCGGTGCCCGGCGTCGAGCATGACGCGGCCGCGCGCCGCGAGCCAGCGCGTCGCGCGCCCGGGCAGCACGACGCGGTACTCGACCTCGAACTCGCCGCCGGTCTCGAGCAGGCGGCGGTATCCGCGGTCGACGCGGTCGCGGTCGTCGGGGTGGACCGCGTCGAGGAACGCGTCGGCCGGCAGGCGGCCCGCGACGACCTCGTCGGCCGGCAGGCCGAGGATGCGCGCCAGGTTCTCGTCGCCGATCACGCGGTCCGCGGCGACGTCCCACTCCCAGACGCCGGCGCGCGCGATCTCGAGCGCGAGCTGCATCGAGCGACGCGCCTCCTCGCGCTGCTCCTCGGCGCGCCGGCGCGCGGTGACGTTCATCACCACGCCCATCATCCGGCTCGGCGCACCCTCCTCGCCCGGCACGACGCGCCCGTGGGCCGCGAGCCAGCGCTCCCGGCCGTCGGGCAGCAGCACGCGATACTCGTGGCGGTACGCGCCGCGCTCCCGCATCGCCTGCGCGATGCGCGCCAGCATCTCCTCGCGGTCCTCGGGGTGCACCATGGCGAGGAAGTCGCGGCCGGTCGGCGGCGCCGCGCCGACCACGCTCGGGTAGTTGTCGCTGAGCGTCCGGCCGCCGTCGCGGTGCAGCTCCCAGATCGCGAGGCCGGCCGCATCGAGGGCGAGACGCAGCTTGCGCTCGCTGTCGCGCAGGGCGAGCTCCGTCTGCTTGCGCTCCGTGACGTCGCGCTGCGTGCCCCACGCGCGCAGCAGCCGGCCCTCGTCGACGATGCCGATCAGGTTGTTCAGGAAGTGGCGCGGACGCCCCTCGCGGTCGACCTCGTGCGACTCGGCGTCGGTCAGCCGGTACCCCGAGCCGATGAACCTCCGCAGGTAGGCGACGTTGGCCGGGTCCTCGCGCGGCAAGAGCTTCCCGAGCGGCTCGCCGACCAGGTCCTCGGCGCGCTCGTGGCCGTACATGCGGGCCATCGCGTCGTTGCACTCGGCAAGGTAGGCGTCGCGGTAGAAGGCATCGATCTGGGCGTCCGCGTCGAGCGTCACGGCAAGCGGCGCGGACAGCTCGAAGCGCCAGATCGCTTCCGAGCTGTGCTCGAGGAAAGCGCGGTAGCGCTCGTCGCTGCGGCGAAGCCGCTCCTCGGCCTGCCTGCGCGCCGTCACGTCCTCGTGCGCGACGACCACGCGCACCGGCCCCGGGCCAGCGAAGCGGGTCACCGTCATCTGGAAGCAGCGCTCCTCGTCCGGCGCACGGCAGCGGTAGTCCATCACGAAGCGCTCCGCGCGCCCCTCGGCCACCGACCGGACGCCCTCTGCCGCGGCCCGGCTCTCGCCCGGCGGAGGGCCGAGCCCACCCCGCTCGCAGAGCAGGAGGTAGCTCCGCCCGATCTCGTAGTCCGCGGCGCACCCGCTGCTCCCGGCGAGGCGCCGCCAGGCGGCGTTGACCGCGAGGATCCGGCCGTGGGCGTCGAGGACCGCGATGTGCGACGACAGCGCGTCGAGCGCCGCCTGCAGGAACTCCTGCGACTCCCCCACTGCCCGCTGGTCCTTTGTCTCCTCCCCGAGCCGTGCCTGGCCCGGAGCGCGCCCAGTCGAGCATGCCCGGCGCCGTCGCTGCAACACGATCCCGGAGCGCGCACGCTGGCACCCGTCGTTCCGCGGGCGACGGCCGTACGTCAGCCGGCGTGCTTCCTCACCCAGGCGACGTAGCGGTCCATCCAGCCCTGCAGGAACTCGCGCGTATCGGCGCGTGCGAGGTCGCCGCCCCGGTCGAAGAAGCCGTCCGTCACGTGGATGAAGACCTCCGGCTGACCGAGGACCCGCTCCGTGACGACGTTCGGCGCGTCGGGCGCGAAGCTCTCGCGCAGGAAGCGCTCCTGCGGCTTCTCCGACGCGGTCTTCGGGATCTCGTCGACGATCTGCAGGTAGCTCGGCACGAAGTTCGGCTCGAGGCCGTCGTGGCAGGCCGCGTAGACCGAGGCGACGTCGAGCGTGGCGCCGGGCGCGGGCACGATCGCCGCGACGACGTCCATCTCACCGGGCGCTCCCGACCCCGCGGGCACGCCGTAGACGAACACGTCCGACACGGACGGCTCCTCGGCGATCACCCTCTCGACGAACCCCGGGTTGACGAAGTCGCCGTTGCGCCGGATGCCGCCGCCCTTGCGGTGATCGAAGTACAGCCAGCCGGCGGCGTCGCGGTGGCCCATGTCGCCGCTGCGCAGCCAGCCGCCGGTGGTCTTCGCGCGCGACGCGGACGGGTTGTGGAAGTACTCGACCGCCGCCGGCTCGCCGGTCAGCGAGCGCGACACGATCTCGCCGACGACGCCCGGCGGGCACTCCCGGCCGTCCTCGTCCACGATCCGCATCTCGAGGCCGGGCACCGGCTTGCCGAAGCTGCCGATCGGCCCCTCCCCGATCGGGTTCATCGCGAGCCCGCCCTCGATCGCGCCGTACCACTCGAAGATCGAGACGCCGAAGCGCTCCTCGAACGGCCGCCAGAGCGCCGCCGGCATGCCGGCGTCGACGACGAAGCGCACGCCGTGCTCGGCGTCGTCGGGCCGCGGCGGCTCGCCGTAGAGCGCGGTCGCCATGCCACCGAGCATCGAGAAGGTGGTGCAGCCGTAGCGCCGGCACACCTCCCACAGGCTCGACTTGGTGAAGCGGCGGCTGAACACCGCACGCAGGCCCATGTGCAGCCCGGGGCCGAGCGTCACCGCCTGCGCGTTGCCGTGCGTCAGCGACAGGCCCGTGTAGGGACGATCCCCCGGCCGATAGCCGAGCAGGCCGCCGAGCAGCGCGAACAGACCGAAGCGCTCGTTGGCGAACACCACCCCCTTCGGATCTCCCGTGGTGCCCGAGGTGTAGATGATCTGCAGCGGGTCGCGCGGGCTCAGGAGCCGCAGGTCGACCGTCGGGCACGGCCGCGCGAGGACGTCGCCGAGCGGCACTGCGCCCTCCACGCGGGCCAGCTCCGGCGCCGCCGCGCCCTCGCCGCTCTCGAGCACCAGGACCGAGGCCAGCGAGGGAAGCGCGGCACGAACGCGCTCGACCTGGTCGAGCACGTAGTCGGCGCAGACCAGCGCCTTGCAGCCGGCGTCGCGCAGCGTGAACGCGAGCTTGTCGCCCCGGGTGCGCGGGTCGATCGGCACGGCGACGCAGCCGCTCACCGACGCCGCGACGAGCGCCATCACGAACTCTGGATGGTTGCGCATCATGAGGCCGAAGCGGTCGCCCCGCTCGAGGCCTTCGTCGATCAGCGCGTGCGCGATCCGGTTCGCTGCCTCGTGGAGCCGCGCGTACGTCACCACCTCGTCGGCGTGGCCGTCGGCGAGGCTCAGGTGCTCGAAGGTGAGCACGTCGAAGTCGGGCTTCTGCTCGGCGCGAAGCGCGACCAGATCCCCCAGGACCATCTCGTTGCGCCGCTGCATCACCGATCCTCCTGCGCCGGCCGCCGCGCTCACAGCCGCGTGGCGCCGATCAAGCTCAAGGCCTCGTTGCAGCCGTCCTCGATCATCGACGCGCGCGCGTCGCGCAGCAGCTTCTCGATCGGGTACTCGCGCGACAGGCCGTTGCCGCCGAAGATCTGCAGCGCCGCGCTCGCGGCCTCGAACGCGGTGCCGGTGCAGAACACCTTGGAGGCGATCGACAGCTCGAGCCGCGCTCCGTTCGCGGCGTTGCGCAGCATCACGGACCAGGCGAGCGAGCGCGCCGCCTCGACCTGCGTGAAGATCTTGAACAGACGGCTCTTGACGCTCTGGTGCTCGAAGATCGGCCGTCCTCCCTGCACGCGCTGCTTCGCGTACGCGACCGCGTGCTCCAGCGCGGCGCGCGCCAGGCCGACGAAGATCGCGCCCATGCTCGCGTTGGCGAACGTGAGGACGAGCTCGACGACGCTCGCGTAGCTCTCCGGCCCGACCACGACCCAGTCGGCCGGGATGCGCACGTCCTCGAAGAAGATCTCGCCCTGGTTCAGGGCGCGCTGCCCGAGCTTGTCGAGCGGCTTGCCGCGCGAGACGCCGGGCAGGTCGAGCGGCACGAGGCAGACGCCGCCGCCGCGAAAGCCCTGGCTCGGATCGATGGTGCAGAACAGCGCGGCGACGGTCGCGATGGTGCCGTTCGAGACCCAGGCCGACTTCTGGCCGTTGATCACGTAGTGATTGCCGTCGCGTCGCGCGATGCAGCTCGGACGCACGGCGGGATTCGCGAAGTGCGGCTCGCTGAACGCGAGCGAGTCGGTTCCGTGATCGGGCTCGGTGACCGCCCAGCAGCCGATGTCGGCGGAATCCGGGGACCCGAAGCGCTCGACGAGCGCCGGCCGTCCGGACAGCGCCGCGAACATGCGCGGGAAGGACGACACCCCGAGGCTGATCGCGAGCCCCGCGTCACCCCAGCCGAGCTCCTCCGAGACCAGGAACCGCAGGCGCGCATGCTCGAGCAGCGCTTCGCGAGCGAATCCGTCGCCCGCCGGCACGACGCCGTCGCCGTCGAGCACGTCGAGCCCGAGGCTGCGGTAGCAGGTGAACGTGTCCCAGAGCGGCGACTCGGCGTCGATCACCTGCTCGGGCAGCGGCAGGCGGTCGAGCTGCGCGCCGATCGGGCGCAGCACGTCACGGGCGAAGCGGTGGGCGATGCGGCGTACGTCGCTCTCGCCTACGTCAACCATTGATTCGAGCTCTGCGAGCGTCATGTCGTCGTCCTCCGCTTCCTTCGTGCGCCGCCGGCGACGCCACCGCGAGGGAGCCTACCGACCGGTAGGCCCGGCGGGGCATGACGCGCGTCAACCCTCGCGCTGACGCTCGTCAGCTCGCTGCCGCCGGCGCGACGGGCTCCCCCGCCGGGCCCGTCCGTTGCTACCGGCCTCGGGTCATGATCGGTGCACGCCTTTGCGGCCACTACCGCGAGGACGGCCGCTACCCGGCCGCGATCGTCAACGTCACCAACCGCTGCAACCTCGCCTGCCGGCACTGCTTCGTGTTCCGCGACGGCAATCCCAACCAGGCGCCGGCCTCGGTCCGCGACGAGCCCGGCGACGACGCCCTCCTCGAGACGCTGCGCGCGCTGCGCGAGCGGCACGGCATCGTCTCGATGCTGTGGATGGGCGGCGAGCCGCTGCTCCGCCGCGGCCTGCTCGCGCGCGGCATCGAGCTGTTCGCGCGCAACACGATCACCACCAACGGCACCGTGCCGCTCGTCGACTTCGGCCCCGACGTGCTCTACGTCGTCAGCCTCGACGGGCCGGAGGACGTCAACGACGCGCTGCGCGGCGCGGGCACGTATCGCCGCGTGCTGCGCAACCTCGAGCGCCTGCCGCGGGGTTTCGCGTCGCCCGTGCAGGTGCAGTGCGTCGTCACCAGGCAGAACCAGCACCGGCTCGGCGAGCTGGCCCTCGCCCTGCGGCGGACACGCGTGGGCTGGCTGACGTTCTCGTTCTACGTGCCGCGCGCGCACGATGAGAGCGCCGAGGCCTGGCCGACCCTCGAGGCGCGCGCGTGGGCCGTACGCGAGGTGATGCGCCTGAAGCGCCTCCACGGGGGCTTCGTTCGCAACTCGACGCGGAGCCTCGAGCTGATGCTGCCGCCGCACGCGACGCGCGTCACCGCCGCCTGCCCGGCGCGCGACGTCGTGCTGCCGCTCTATCTCGAGGGCGACCAGCTGGTGACGCCCTTCTGCTGCTACGGCAACGACGTCGACTGCGCGCGCTGCGGCGCCTGGGTGGTGTTCGACCTGGCCGCGCGCGCCGAGGCGTCACGCCGGCCGGCCTGATTCCGATCCCGGGCAAGCGGCCGCTCGACCGCGTCGCACGCCTGGGAATCGCAGGTCGAAGCGCGTCCCGTCGCGCGGCCGCCGTCCCGGCGACGCGGTCATGTCGTTTCCTGACCGACGTCATGGCCCACGACCAACCGATCGGTAGGATCGCGGCCACGATGATCCTTGGATTGACGCCCAACCGCACGAGGACACGTGCCAACGGGAGGCCACGATGAGCAAGTACACGGCGTCCGTCGAGACGGGGCTCGACCGGATGAGGGAGATGGCGCGGGGGAACTACGACCTGAGGTGGATGAACGCGAACCCCGAGGGATGGGGACACACGGCGACGCCGGGGCCCGCCGGGCTGCGGCTGCGCGACGTCGAGACCGGGTACTACGCGCACGTCCCGGAGCACGGCTCGCCGCACGGCAGCATGGCGCCGCGCGGCTGCCAGGTGCCCGCCGACACCCCGGGCCTCGGCATGTACACCCTGAACGAGATGTCCGAGGTGTGGGCGGAGAACGCGGCGCTGCTCTACGACGAGGCCGTCGTCCGGCAGTGGAACTCGGTCACCGACGTGCCCTGGGACAAGCTCCGCGAGCTCCCGGACGACATCGAGCGCGCCGTCTGCCAGATGTGCACCGGCCTCACCGAGGTCGAGTTCGTGGCGGGCGACATGCCGGCCAAGTGGCTGTGCCGGATCAACCACGACTTCCACGAGGTCAAGCTCTTCCTCGCGAGCCAGATCATGGACGAGGCGCGCCACCTCGACGTGTTCCGCAAGCGCGCGCTCGCCAACGGCGGCGGGCTGCTGATGGCCTCGCCGGGGCAGGAGCGCCTGCTGGCCGCGATCCTCGAGGCGCCCGACTACACGACCGCGAGCGCGCTGATGCACATCTTCGGCGAGGGCTTCGTCCTGACGCTGTTCCGCCAGGGCGAGTTCCTCGCCCCGACCGAGGTCGAGAAGGAGATCTTCCGCCTGTGCATGCAGGACGAGGCGCGCCACGTGGCGTACGGCGTCAAGCACCTCAAGTACTTCCTCGAACGCCATCCCGAGCGAGCGGAGCAGGTGCACGCGATCCTCGACCTCGGCGAGCAGGCGATCTTCACGCTCACGCTCGAGCCGCAGACCTCCGAGCCCCGCGCCATCCTGGCCGGGGGCGGGCTCGCGAACATCGAGATGGGCATGGCCCGCATGGCGTTCATCTACGAGAAGCAGGTCGGCGAGTACCTCCGCCGGCTGCAGATCGCGGGCCTCGACCGGGAGCCGCGCCTGACCATCCCCAAGCAGATCCCGTTCGAGGAGCTGGCCGCGTAGCGGCCAAGGAGAGCATCATGGCCGAGACGATTTTCCCGTCGACGGAGTGGTTCGAGGCGCTGGCGCGCCGCATGGAGGACGACGAGGCCGCCTATCGGGCGCTCGGCTCCACCGACTGCACGATGGTCGTCCGCGTCGACGTGCCCGACGGCCCGGACCTCTACGAGGTCGTCTTCGAGGGCTTCAGGGCGCGCTCGGTGCGACGGCTCGCGCGCATCGAGGACGCCGCGCCCGAGCACTTCGTGCTCACGGCGTCCCTCGACACCTGGCGCGAGATGATCGACAACATCCGTGCCCACGCCGGCCCCGACCTCGAGCACACGCTCAACTACTTGACGTTCCCGGACTATCCGATGCGCGTCACGGGGCCCGACCAGCTCGAGGTCGACGCCTTCTACCGCTACAACCAGACCCTGCAGCGGTTCTTCACCGGGGCCGCTGCCGTCCCCACGGCCTTCGCCGCGTAGGACGCGGGCCCGCACGTCGACCGACGCGCCGGCGGCCCGCTTCGCTGCGCCCGGCCGCCGTGCGCTCCGAGCCACACGCGCCAGGAGAACGTCACATGCACGACAACGCGAAGGGGAATCCGAGGAACTCGAGGATGCGCCGCAACCTCGGCAAGTGGCTGCTGGCCAAGCCGAACTGGTGGGTGCAGTTCGGCATCGTCGCGGGCATCAGCCTGGTCGGGCTGATCGCGCTCGGGACGTGGACCTACACGAGCGCGCCGCCGCGCGTCGACTTCGTATCGGCCGCCACCGGCAAGGTGGTGATCCCGGTCGACGACATCCTGCGTGGACAGGAGGTCTTCCACCTCCGCGGCCTGATGTCGTGGGGCTCGTTCTGGGGTGACGGAGCGGAGCGTGGGCCGGACTTCACGGCGGAAGCGCTGCACCGGACGGTGCTCTCGATGCGCTCCTTCTACGAGGAGGAGGCGGCGCAGACGGGCGCCGTGACCCAGGCGGACCGCGACGCGATCACCGTGCGCGTCAAGCGCGAGATCAAGCAAAACGGCTACGACGAGACGGGCGCCATCATCCGGATCAACGACGCGCAGGTGCGCGCGTACGAGGACCTGCGGCAGCACTACACGCGCGTCTTCACCGACCCGACGTATCCCGCCAAGTTCACCCTCGACGGCTACATCACCGATCCCGACGACCTCCGCGCGCTGACGGCCTACTTCTTCTGGGGCGGCTGGGTGGCCGGCGCGACGCGACCGGGCGAGGCCTTCAGCTACACGCACAACTGGCCGTATGACCCCGACGCCGGCAACCATCCCACGATGCCGACGGTGCTGTGGAGCTTCCTGTCGATCCTCGTGCTGTTCGCGGGCGCCATGCTGGTGCTCTACGTCTACGGCCAGATGAAGGAGCTGCCGGGCGACCCGTTCAACGGGGCCAACGGCGGCACGCTGACGACGGTCGAGCTCGAGAAGGGCTACGAGTACGTCCGGCCGACCCAGAGGGCGGTCTACAAGTTCTTCGCCTTCGCCGTCGTCCTGTTCCTCGTGCAGGTGCTGGCGGGCATCCTGTGCGCGGAGGACTTCGTCAGCGGCGGGCCGGGCATGGCGATGGTCAACGTCCTCGGCATCTCGATGCCCTTCACCGTGGTGCGAGCCTGGCACACGATCCTGCAGATCTACTGGTTCTTCATGTGCTGGGTCGGCTACACGATCTTCTTCCTGCCCAAGCTGTCGCGCGTGCCGCGCGGCCAGCGATTCCTGATCAACCTGCTGTTCGGGCTCTGCGTGCTGGTCGGCGCGGGCGCTCTGTTCGGGATCTACTTCGGCCAGATGGGATACCTGAGCGACACGGCCGCGTACTGGCTCGGCAGCCAGGGCTGGGAGTTCATGGAGCTCGGCCGCCTGTGGCACGTGCTGATGCTCGGCGCGTTCGTGCTCTGGATCGCGATCATCTTCCGGGGCGTGCGGCCGTGGATCACGAAGCAGAACATGTGGTCGGTCCCGGCGTGGCTGTTCTACGGCAGCGGCATCATGGTGCTGTTCCTGTTCTTCGGGCTCGGCGCGACGCCGACCGGGAACTTCGCGATCACGGACTACTGGCGCTGGATGACCGTGCACATGTGGGTCGAGGTCACGTTCGAGGTGTTCACCACGTGCATCGTCGCCTACATGCTCGTGCAGATGGGCCTGCTCAACCGCGCGATGGCGGAGCGGGTCATCTTCCTCGCCGTGATGATGTTCCTGGTCACGGCGATCGTCGGCATCTCGCACAACTTCTACTGGATCGCGAAGCCGACGGGCATCATCGCGCTCGGAAGCGTCTTCTCCACCCTGCAGGTGCTGCCGCTGCTCCTGATGACGCTCGACGCCTGGCGCATGCGCAACGAGAAGGTCCGGGCCGGCAAGCACCTGGCCGAGGGCAAGCAGAAATTCGTCATGGAGGGGGTCTGGCTGTTCGTCCTGGCGGTCAACTTCTGGAACATCGTCGGCGCGGGCGTGTTCGGCTCGCTGATCAACCTGCCGATCGTCAATTACTACGAGCACGGCACCTACCTGACCGGCAATCACGCGCATGCCGCCATGTTCGGCGTGAAGGGCAACGTGGCGCTGGCGGGCCTGCTGTTCTGCTGCCAGCACCTGTTCCCGCGTGCGGCGTGGAACGAGAGGCTGATCAAGACGAGCTTCTGGTCGTTCCAGGCGGGCCTCGTCCTGATGATGACGCTCGACCTGTTCCCCGTCGGGCTCTACCAGCTCGCGGCCGTGGTCACGCACGGCTTCTGGTACGGCCGGACGAACGAGTTCGTGACCGGGCCCGTCTTCGTCACCTTGACGTGGCTGCGCACGATCGGCGGCGTGGTGTTCCTCTTCGGCGGCGTGCTGCCGCTCGCCTGGTTCGTCCTGTCGAGGGGACGCGTGCTCGTTCACGAGGTGGAGGTCGAGGAGGGGGAATGGACGGTCTACGACAAGGACTGGGCCGCCCACGAGGAGCAGATCCTGCACGCCTTGAAGTAGCGAGCGGAGAGAGGGCAGCGACGTGACCGCGACCAGCACGGGACGAACCGGGCGCGAGCCCGGGCGGCGGCGGCGGCCGGCGCCGGCATGGCGGGCTCTTGCCGCCGTGCTGGCGCTGGCGGGCTGCTCGTCGCTCGGGCCGCCGCCGATGGAGCCGCTGACCGCGGCAACGCTCGAGGCGGCGCAGCGCCGATGGCAGGCGCACGGCTCCGACGCCTACCACCTCGTCGTGCGGGTCCGAGCACCGCGCTTCGAGCCCGCCGTCTACGACCTCGTGGTGGCGGGCGGCGAGCCGGTCGAGGTCGCACGCAACGGCGAGCCGCTGCGTCGCGAGGACGCCGCGCGCCACGACTACTCGGTGTCCGGGCTGTTCGAGCTGCTACGCGACGACCTGAGCTTGACGGCGGTGCGCCGGGTCGGCGACACGCCGCCGATCGACCTGCGGGCGCGCTTCGAGCCGGAGACCGGCCGCCTCGTGCGCTACCGGCGCACGGTCGGCACCGCCCGCCGCCGGGTCCTGCTCGTCGAGGTGCTCGCGTTCGAGCCGCACGTGAGCCGCGCCGCCCGGTGACGGGAGCCGCTCACGGGGCGCCGGGGGCCTCCGCGGACGGGCCCCGCGCGCCGCTCGGGAAGGACGGGTGGCCGGCCTCGTCGGCGTCGCCGGCGAGCGTACGCGAGACCATCGCGACGACGTGCTGCTTGACGCGGGCGACCCCGTGCGGCGAGCTCGCGTCGATCGCGGCCTGCGGGAAGAGCACCGGTGCCGCGGCGAGCAGGAAGGCCGCGATCCCGACCACCGAGATGGCGAGCGCGACCTCGTCGACCGGCGCGAACGCGCCCTTGCGGCGTCCCTCGCGCACGACGTCGACCAGCGCCACGAGCAGCGGCGGGATGTCCGGGGCGGCGACCCCGGGCGGCGCGTCGCCGAGCGCGTGCCGCGCGAGGACGCGGATCGGATCGGCGTTGCGCGCGACCTGATCGACGTAGGCCTCGATCAGCGCACGGACCTGCTCGCCCGGCGGCTTCACGCCCGCGAGGATGCCGCGCACGAGCTCGTCGCCGTCGCGGACGCGCTCGTGGAGAGCCGCACGGTAGAGCGCCTGCTTGCTCGCGAAGTAGTGGAACAGCGACGACTTCTGGATTCCCACCCGCTGCGCCACCTGGTGCAGCCGCATGCCGTTGTAGCCGAGCTCGCCGAGCAGCTCCTCGGTGGCCGAGAGGATCCGCTGCCGCGTGCCGGCTCGCGCGGGCGAAGCCATGCGCGCCACTCTACCGAACGGTTGGATGGCGACGATGACGCCGGTCATGCGGACGCCTGATCGGCGTCGCGTCAGGGCTCGGCGTCGTCGTGCCGCGCCACGCGCAGCAGGCGCTCGGGATCGACGATCACCACCGCGTGCGGCTCGAGCGCGATCGCGCGCCGCGCCTGCAGGCGGCCCAGCAGGCGGATCGCGGTCTCGGTCGAGACGCCGATCATCTCCGCGATGTCGCGGCGCGAGAACGGCACGGCGACCCGGTGCCCGGCCTCGACCCCCCCGTTGCCGCGCGCGAGCTCGACGAGCCAGGCAGCGAGCCGGCTCTCCGCTCCCTTGAACGCGAGGTCGCGCACCTGGCGGCGCGTGCGCGCGAGCCGCTCGCTGAGCGCGGCCAGCAGGCGCAGCGCGACCGGCGGATGGCGCTCGAGGAACTCCGCGAGGCGGTCGCGGGCGAGGAAGCTCACCTGCGACTCGACCGTCGCCTCGGCGGACGTGGCGTGCGTCGCCAGGTCGTCGAGCGCGAACTCGCCGAACACCGCCGTCGGGCCGAGCAGCCCGAGGACGTGCTCGTGGCCGAAGCGATCGGAGCAGAACAGCTTCACCCGACCGTGGCACACCAGGTAGAGGCCGGTCGCGGGGTTGCCCTCGGCGAAGATCACCTGACGAGGCCGGTAGATGGCGCTCATCCCGACCGCGGCGAAGTCGCCGAGCGCGGCCGCCTCGACGTCGCAGGCGATCGAGCTCGCCCGGACCGGACATGCGTCGCAGCGGATCTTGCGCACCGACAGTCCTTCGCCCGCGCTACGGCGCGGCCTCGGCGCCCGCGGCTCCGTCGCCGGCCATCAGCTCCTCGAGGATCTTCGGCACCTCGTCGCCGAAGATCTCGCCGAGGCCGTACTGCTCCTGCAGCCAGCGCAGCTCGGCACGGCGGTGCGGCAGCGGCGCGGGCGCCTGCAGCATCCCCGCCGCCTCGAGCTCGGCCACGACGTCGCGCTCGCGCGGGAACGGCTCGCCCCAGCGGTTCAGGGAGAAGCGCTCGGCGAACGGCAGGCGCGGCCGCTGCCCGCCCGCGTCCGGATCCTCCGCGGGGTAGCCGACCGTCTGCAGGACGAGGACCTTGACGCCGTCCGGCAGCGCGAGCGCGCGGCGCAGCTTGCGCTCGTTCGGGATGCCGATCAGGCACGTGCCGAGGCCCTCCTCGTAGGCGACGAGCGTCGCCTGCGCGATGCCCTGTCCGCAGTCGAGCTCGGTGAGCCCGTTCTGGCGGATGCCCTCGACGGCCGCCTGGAAGAACGGGATGAGCGTCGAGTCGAGGTACGCGTGCGTCTTGTCCGGATCGACCCCCACCGCGCCCGCCTCGGCGAGCTCGTGCAGACGCTCGCCCTGCCGCGCGACCCGCTCCCAGTCGAGCGTCCAGGCGATGACCGCGGGCGCCATGCGAAGCTGGAAGCCGCCGATCGCGGTGCCGGCCGGCAGCGCCGCCAGCACCTCGGGCGGCGCCGTCGCGCGCTCGATCACCACCGCGCCCAGCGCCTGGACGTTGCCCCAGAACGACGCGAGACGCGCCGCCTCGAGCATCTTCTGGATCTTGTCGCGCTCGACCGGCTTGTAGGGCCGCAGATAGCGCATCGAGCGCCTGCGGCCGATCACCTGCTTGAGCTCCATGGTCGTTCTCCCGCTTCGCGCCTCAGATGGTGAGCAGGTGGACCGCGATCGCCGCGGGCTCGGCGCGCACCGCTCCACCGGCGTTCTGGGCGAGCGCCACGCGCGCGCCCTCGACCTGGCGCTTCCCGGCACGCCCGCGCAGCTGGTCGACGAGCTCGACGATCTGCGCGATGCCGGTCGCGCCGACGGGATGTCCCTTGGCGATCAGCCCGCCCGACGTGTTCACCGGGCGCCTGCCGCCGAGACGCGTCGCGCCCGACTCGACGAGCCGCTTGCCGTCGCCCTCCGCGCAGAAGCCGAGGTCCTCGTACAGCATGAGCTCCGCGGGCGCGGTCGCGTCGTGCACCTCGGCGACGTCGACGTCCGCGGGGCCGATCCCCGCGGCCTCGTAGGCACGCCGCGCCACCTCGGCGACGACGCCGGACTCGCCGGCGCCGCGGTCCCATCCCGAGCCGAGGACCGAGGCGGCGATCCGCACCGGACGCGGAGCTGCCTCCGCGCGCCGCGACCGCGCCACCAGGAAGTCGGGCGAGACGACCACTGCCGCCGCGGCACCGTCGCCGATCGGCGAGCACATGAGGCGCGTGAGCGGGTCGGCGACCACCGGCGAGGCGAGCACCTCCTCGACCGTGCGCGCCTGCTGGTACTGCGCGCGCGGATTGAGGCTGCCGTGCCACGAGTTCTTCGCCGCGATCGCCGCGAAGTGCTCGCGGCGCGTGCCGTACGCCTCCATGTGGTGGCGCGCCGCCGCCGCATAGACGTCCATGAACAGCGAGCGCTGGCCGCCGCCGTTGCCGTCGGCGGTGGCGGGCGCGGGCTCGCCCGCGCCGCGCGCGAGCATCTGGCGGAACGCCTCGAGGATCTCGACGTCGATCGCACCGGAGAACGCGGCGAACACCTTGCGCTTGTCGGGGTGGAAGAGCTTCTCCATGCCGAGCGCGAGCACGCAGTCCTCGAAGCCGCCCGCGACGGCTCGCCAGGCGAGGTGCAGCGCGGTCGACGCCGACGCGCAGGCGTTCTCGACGTTGACGATCGGGATGCCGCCGATGCCGTGCTCGCGGAGCACCACCTGACCGCGGACGCATTCCTGTCCGGTGATCAGGCCCTGCACGGCGTTGCCGACGTACGCCGCCTCGAGCGCGTCGCGCCCGAGGGCGGCATCGGCCAGCGCGAGGTCGATCGCCTCGGCGGCGAGCGCCTTCATGGAGCGGTCGAGGTGCTTCCCGAAGCGGGTCATTCCGACCCCGAGCACGTAGGCTTGACGCAAGGTGGAGTCCTCCATGCGCATGCGCGCCTGGCGCCGCCCGGCCACGCCGGCAGCGGCCCTGCGCCTCCCGGGCGAAGCAGGATCCGCACCGCGTGCGGACGGCCGGCGCGCGTCGCGCGGGCGCCCGATTCTCCCAGATTCTGGAATCAGGGCTGCGACTATTTCCCGAAACTGCGGATCGCGCCCGCAGCGCTGCGGGACGCCGGCCCCGCGGCTCGGCCGGCGGCTTGCTGTCCATCGCGCCGGCCGAGGACGGCGCGCATGACGAGCCACCTGGTTTCGCCGGGGGA
>JBFMAS010000115.1:0-12329 GCA_040755575.1 Thermodesulfobacteriota bacterium | reverse complement strand
ACTCTCGGTCGAGCTGCACTCCTAGCGGCGCAGGTCCTTCGCCGGGCAGCGGCCGGCGAGCAGCGCGAGGTCGCGCGAGAACGGCGGCACGGCGACCGTGCCGTCGAGCTTGACGGCGTCGAGCCAGACGCCGGCCCACGGGTCGTACCACCGGCCGCACCAGCGCCCGCCGACCTCGAGCGTCGCGTCGGTGATCTCGACGGCGTCCGGGCCGTTCCACTGGAAGGCGTCGTCCTTGATCCACAGCACGAGCCTGCGCCGCCCGCGCAGACCGTACGCGACCACCGGGCGGCTCGCCGCGTCGACCCGTGCGCTCGCCGGCGCGAAGCGCTCGCGGTCCCAGCGGATCCCCTCGACGAAGCGCGCGACGGCGCCGAACATCGGGTAGTAGCGGTCGGGCTCGAGGGCGATCAGGTTGTCCCACCACCACGTCATCCCGGTGCCGATGCCGCCCGAGGCGACGCCCGCCCAGAGCGCGTCGTGCACGCCGATGCCCTCGGGGTCCGCGGCACGCGTCTCCGCCGGGCCGCGCGAGTCGACGCCGATCTCGGCGAACAGCACGGGCGCGCCGGTCGCGGCGAGACGCTCGCGGGTCCACGTGGTCACGGTGCGCCCGACGTTGGCGAACGGCGGGAAGTTGTCGGCGTAGAAGTGGATCTGCGTGAAGTCGAGGCCGCCCATGCGCCAGACGTTCGGGTCGTTCGGGTAGAAGGCGTGGCTCGTCGTCACCAGGTGGTCGTACGGGTCGAGCGCGCGCAGCAGCGCCGCCATGTCGGCGTGCCACTGCGTGACGGGGCCCGAGCGGTAGCCGTCGGTGAGGTCGACCTCGTTCCACAGCTCCCACGAGTGGACGTGCGTCGACCATCCCCAGCGCGCGACGACGTAGCGCAGCCGCCGCTCGAACAGCGCCCGCGCGGTCGGATCGGTGAAGAACGCGGCCGCGGTCGCAAGCGGTCCGCCGTTCGCGGCGTTGTACGGGTTCTGCGCCCAGTTGCCGTTGAAGAAGGTCGCGAAGGCGCCGTGGTTGATGAGCGACAGCATGACGTAGATGCCGCGGCGCTGGGCCTCCTCGAGGACGTGGTCGAGCTGCCACGCGCGGTCGAGGCGGTTGGTGTAGTCGCCGAGCGGGGTGTCGTCCCACTCGAGGCCGAAGGCCCACGGCGGCATCCAGATGCGGCCGTAGTTGGCGCCCTGCTCGGCGAGCCGCGCGAACCAGTCGTCGTAGGCGAACGTGCCGCGCGCGTCGTACCAGCCGGTGTTCTCGCCGACGGCGAAGAAGGGAGAGCCGTCGTCGAAGGCGAGGTAGCGCGGGTCGCGCGGGCTCAGGCGCAGGAAGCCGCGCCCCTTCGCCGGCTTGACCTGCAGCGTCTCGAAGGGCGCGCTCGTCGTCACGCCGCCCTGGCGCACGACCCAGCGCCAGCGCCAGCGGCCGGGACGCGTCGGCGTGAAGCGCACGCGGAAGTGCGGCGTCCCGACCGGCGTCAAGCGCTCGCGGCTCCCGACCAGCGCGCGCTCGTAGCCCTGGTACCAGAACGCGAGCACCTCGACCGCCTTGCCGCCCGGCGAGACGAACTCGGCGCGCACGTCGATCTCGGCGGGATCGAACGGGTTCGCGGGCGTGACGGGCGGGACCCATGACGCCTCGAAGCGCGCCCACTCGGCGACGGTGCTCGGCGCCGCCGCGTGCACCGCGGGCACGCCAAGCGCGAGAACGAGCGCCGCCAGGGCGAGCGTTGCGGCGAGCGCACGCCGGACGGGGAAGGCGGCGAGCAGCACGAGACCGTACTGGCACGGCGGACCTCGCGCAGGCAACCACGATCCGTCGCCCCGGACCGGGGCGAGGTGCGTGCGCCCCTCAACCCGCCACGCGTTCTCGGCTAAGAAGCGGACCATGACCGAATGGGACGCAGGCGCCTACCACCGCGAGTCGACGCTGCAGAGCTGGCTCGCCGCGCAGAGCCTCGCGGCGCTCACCCTGTCCGGCGACGAGCGCGTGCTCGACGTCGGCTGCGGCGACGGCAAGGTGACGGCGGCGATCGCGGAGCGCCTGCCGCGCGGCTCGCTGCTCGGCGTCGACCCGTCGCACCGGATGATCGACTACGCGCACCGCCACCTGTCCGCGTCGAACCTCGTCTTCGCCGTCGCCGACGCGCGCGCCCTGCCCTGCCGCGGCCGCTTCGACCTGGTCGTGTCGTTCAACGCGCTGCACTGGGTGCCCGAGCAGGAGCGCGCGCTGCGCAGCGTGCGCGACGCGCTCGCGCCCGGCGGCCGGACCTTCCTGCAGCTCGTGCCGCGCGGCGAGCGCCGCGCTCTCGAGGCGGTGATCGAGGAGGTGCGCTCGTCGCCGCGCTGGTCGCGGTTCTTCGCGGGCTTCCGAAGGCCGTTCCTGCATTTGACGCCGGACGAGTACGCCGCCGTCGCGTCGGCGGCCGGGCTCGCGGTCGAGCGCATCGACGTGCAGGCACGCAGATGGGACTTCGGCAGCCGCGGGGCCTTCGCGCGCTTCGCCGAGGCGACCTTCGTCGAGTGGACGCGCATGCTGCCCGCGGCGCAGCACGCCGACTTCGTCACCGACGTCCTCGACCGCTACGCGGCGCTCGCCGACGGCCCCGAGGACGCGCACGCGTTCCGCTTCTACCAGATGGAGGCCGTGCTGCGGCGTGCTTGACGCGGCGGCTCGGCCGCAAGCGGCGTCAGCCGTCGCGCGCCGTCGCGCACCAGCGGCGGAAGAGCGCGATCTCCTCCGCGTCGTACGGCGCGCCGTCCGCGTGCAGCAGGTCGTGGTGCCACGTGCCGTCGGCGTAGAGCGACTCGAAGCCCGGCCACGGCAGGTGGGTCTGCGTGCGGCCGTTGACCAGCCCCCAGTGGAAGCAGCCGATGCGCTGCGCCGCGAACCACGGCAGGTGGGTCGCGACGCGCGAGTCGAGCCCGCGCGCGAGCCACTCCGTGCAGACGATCGGGCGTCCCTCGCGGCGCAGCGTCGCGACCATCTCCTCGACGTGCCCGAGCGGCAGGTAGTCGTGAAAGCTCACGAAGTCGGACAGCTCGAGCAGCGCCGCCTCGCGCGTCTGCCACGCGAGGCTCCACACGCCGCTCGTGAGCGGCTGGCTCGGCGCCGCGGCGCGCGCCCAGGCGAAGCACTCGCGCGCGAGCGCCATGCTGTGGCGCCACAGCGGATCGCCCGGCGCGCTCGCATCGCGCGCCGGCTCGCGCGCGAACGCCATGTCGTTGCCGGGCTCGTTGTAGAGGTCCCAGGCGACGACGCGCCGGTCGTCGCGGAAGTGGCCGACGACGTCGCGCACGTAGCGCTCGAGGTCGGCCCAGCGCGCGCGGTCGCGGACCACCGCGCGGCCGGGGCTCGCCGCCGCGCCCGAGTTGTGGACGCCGGGCACGGGATCGTCCTGCTCGCCGAGGTACGGCTCGCGGCCCGAGAAGCCGCAGTCGTCGAACGGGCAGAGCATCACCCGGATGCCATGGCGTAAGGCGACGCCGAGGAACCTGTCCACGCGGTCGCGCAGCCCGGCCGGGTCGTCCCGCCAGACGAGGTACTGCAGGTTGGTGCGCAGCGCGTTGAAGCCGATCGCCTGCGCCCAGCCGAGCTCCTGCTCGATCGTCGCGAGGTCGAAGGTCCCGGCCTGCCAGAGCTCGGTCCAGTTCACGGCGCTGCGCGGCAGGTAGTTGAAGCCGACCAGCCACGGCTCGCGCGCGTACCACTCGGCGACGCGCTCGACCGGCCAGCGCTCGTGCAACGCCGTCACGGCGCATGTCCCCCGCGGGACGTCGGATGTCCCTCCATGAGAGTCAGAAAGCCCGCGCCTCGCCGAGAGGGCGGGCAGCACAGCTGGCGAAAGCCATGGAGAACACCATGAACACGAAGAGCAACATCCTCAAGACGCTCGCGGCGGCCGTCGCCGCGCTGGTGCTCGCGCTGCCGGTGGCGGCGTCGGCCGACAGCGCCGGGATCCCCGGCAAGATCCTCGGCTTCGAGCACAACGGCGACGAGTCGGACGACGCCGGGCTGTCGCACGGCGTGATCACCGTCGACGAAGGCAACGAGGCAACGCGGCAGTACCACTGGGGCGGCAGCTTCTGCCTCGAGCGCGACCTCGACATCCAGCAGCAGCAGCTCCTGGTGACCGCCATCGCGCACCGGATGGCCATCCTGCCGTACTACAAGCTCGGCAACGGCAACACGCGCTGCCTGGTGTCGTTCGTCCTGACCCGTCCGGCCTACGTCGAGAAGGTGCAGAAGTAAGGAGACCGGCCCGGAGCCCGGGGGGCCCGCTCGAGAGCATGTGCAGCGCGGTCACCAAGGCGATCCGCCGGCAGCTCGCGAAGATCCAGCAGGAGCATCCGCGGCTCGGACGCCACCTCGCCGCCTGCCTGCGCATCGGGCTCACGTGCGCGTACGCGCCCGAGCGTCAGATCCCGTGGGAGCTCGGCTGAGCGCCGGGCACGCGCGAGCTCAAGGACCGTCGGCCGCGAGCCGATACTCCAGCGAACCCGCAGCGCTGGAGGCGACGTCATGACACAAAAATGTTTCGAGCTGCGTCGCCGCCATGGAGCCGGGCTTCTCGTGCTGCTGGCCGCGACGGCGCTCGAGCTGGCGGCCGCCGGCCATGCCGCGGCGGGCGCGACCGACCACGTCGTCACCTTCGTCAACCGCTGCCAGCAGCAGGTGTGGATCGGCGAGCTCGGCAGCAGCAGCATCGCGCCGCACGACTGGGCGCTCGCGCCGCGCTGCACCGCGCAGACGGCGAGCAGCATCTGCCCGTCGGGGACGTGCCACGACGGGGCGTGCACGTGCACCAGCGACGCCGACTGCGCCTTCGGCGCGCCGGCGGGAACGCCGACCGCGTCGTGCGACACCAACCGGGGCCGCTGCGTGTCGAAGGTCAAGATCCACGTTCCTGCCGGATGGAGCGGCCGCTTCTGGCCGCGCACGGGGTGCTCGGGCTCGAGCACGAGCTTCGTCTGCGAGACCGGGCAGTGCGGTCCCGCGACGGGCGGCAACATCGACTGCACCGTGCAGGGATCGAGCGCCAACCTCGCGACGCTCTTCGAGATCACGGCGGCCGGCCCCGGCGGCGCGGACAACTTCGACGTTAGCCTGGTGAGCGGCTTCAACGTGCCGCTGGGGGTGAAGGTCGTGCTGGCGGCCGACGCGGCACGCTGGCGGCCGAGCACCGCCTACGCGGCCGGCGCGCAGATCGTCGCCAAGGTCGGCAAGAGCGTCTTCGGCTTCACCAACGGCGGGCAGGCGGGCACCTCGGGCACGACGCCACCCGCGTTTCCCGGCACGTGGACTGCGTCCGTCGCGGACGGTCCCGACATCACGTGGGTCAACACCGGTCCGGCGTGCGAGACGTCCGGCTGCACGCGCAAGGGCGTCAAGGAGAAGCACTGTCCGGCGGACCTGAAGGTGACGTCGACCGGCGGCGCGTACATCGCGTGCGACGTCCCGGCCAACGTTTGCGGCCAGCAGGGCTCTCCCTGCGCGGCGGGCCTGTCGTACTACCAGTGCCAGAACAACGGCGGCGAGACCGACCTGTTCGGCGACGCGATCGGGCTGCAGTCGCCGAACGCCGAGACCTTCGTCTGCTTCTCCCCGAAGGACTGTCCCGCCGGCACGACGTGCCAGCTCGACCCGACGTTCGTCTCGTCGTTCACGCTGCCGAGCGGCGCGGGCCTGTGCACGCCCGTCGCCCAGAACGGCGGCTGCACGACCGACGGCGACCCCTGCGGCCACTTCCCGTTCGTCGAGTACCGGTGCCAGACGCTGGCCGACGAGACCTCGAACGCGCAGGTCTGCGTCCCGCCGACCACGACCGGCATGGGCAACCTGTGGTGGAACGCCGAGAACTGGACGGCAGCGGCGTCCCCGCCGCAGTGCTCGACGGACGCGGACTGCGGCGGCTCGAACAAGTGCCTGCAGGGCCCCGCGACGCTGGGCGGTCTCCGGCAGTGTCCGGACGGCGACACCTGCACGTGCTGGTCGCCGAACCCGTGCACCTCGAACGCCGACTGCGCCCAGCCGAACACCTGCCTCGACGCGAACGGCGTCCCCGACGGCGAGCCGGACGGCTCGGGCGTCGTCGATTGCACCACTGAGACCTGCTACTGCGGCCCGCAGGCGATCTATTCGGGCGTGTGCGGCGCGACCAACCAGGGCTGGCTCGACGCGGCCGCGGCGCTCACCGACGGCGAGGCCAGGTGGCCGCAGGGCTTCAAGGAGACGTGCCCGATCGCGTACTCGTACCAGTACGACGACCCGTCGAGTAACTGGTCGTGCACGAACGGCGGCCAGGGGCTGAACGACTACCGCGTGATCCTGTGCGGCTCGGCCGGACGCTGACTCGCTACCGCTGCTGAGCGTTCGCGGCGGCCATCGCCCGGATCTCCGCCGGCCGCGCGACGTCGCGCAGCTCGGCGAACGAGTCGCGCAGGTCGTTCACCACGTCGTGCAGGTCGGGGATGCGGTCCCAGTCGGCGACCAGCCCCCAGTCGAGTCCGCCCGCGTAGCTGAAGATCGCGAAGCCGAGGGCCTGGCCCTGGAACAGCGGCACCATCGGATAGATGTCGCGCAGGGGCGCGCCGAGGAGGAACAGCGGGATCTGCGGACCGGGCACGTTGGTCACGATGACGTTGTAGGAGCGCTGCCGGGTCGCGAGGCGCAGCAGCGACGTCAGCACGCCGGTCGCCGTCCAGTCGCTCAGCTCCTCGATCAGCTCCGACGCCAGCACCTGGTGCGAGCTCTTGAGCTTCGTCGTCGTGTCGATCACGCGAGCGAGCCGCGCGCGCGGGTCGACCTCGTCGACCGGCAGGTGCGCGATCATCTGCGCGATCTTGTTGCCGAGCCCGCCGTGCTGGTCGGCGGTGCGGACGTTGACCGGGACGAGCGAGCGAAAGTCGAGCCCGGCGGTCGGCACGCCGTGCCGCTGCAGGAAACGGTGCAGCGCGCCCGTCGCAGACGCGAGCACGACGTCGTTGACCGTCCCACCGAGCGCGGCACGGACGGCCTTGACCTCGGCGAGCTCGAAGCGGACCCAGTCGAAGCGACGGTGCGGCCCGGTCCGCGGCGGGTTGAGCGGCGTCTCCGAGGCGGGCGTGAGACCGCCGCCGATCGTCTCCACGAGCCCGGTCGCGCGATCCCACACGGCGAGCGCCGAGCTGATCGGTGACGCGAGCGAGCGTGCGGCCTCCCGTGCGATGTCAAGCGAAATCTTCGTTCGTCGCCACGCCTCGCCCGCGACGAGCTGGACGTCGCTCTGCGTCGGGCGCGGCTTCCAGGGAGGAGCCGGCTCGGCCGCGGGCACCGGCGACGGCGACAGGACGACGCTCAGCAGGTCGACGCCCGAAATCCCGTCGACCATGCAGTGGTGCGTCTTGGACACCACGGCGAAGTGCCCGCTCGCGAGGCCCTCGACGATCCACAGCTCCCACAGGGGCTTGGTGTGGTCGAGCTTCTGCGAGAAGAGCCGGCCACAGAGCCGCTTGAGCTGCCGCTCGTCGCCCGGCTTCGGCAGGCTCGTGTGACGGATGTGGTAGAAGATGTTGAAGCTCTCGTCGTCCACCCAGACCGGGTGGCGCTCGATCGGCGTGTAGGCGAGCTTCTGGCGGTAGCGCGGGATCAGGTGCAGCCGCGACTCGATGTAGCTGCGGATGCGTGCCGCGTCGACGCCTCCCTCGCCCGTCCGCAGCGGCCCCGGCTCGAGCAGCAGCACCGCGCAGACGTGCATGTGGCAGCACTCGTCCTCGAGGTCGAGAAACGACGCGTCGAGAGCCGAAAGCCGATCGTAGTGCCCCATGGCCGAACCCTCCGCGCGCGAGCATACTCCCTTCGCCCCTCGGCGAACATGGCGTTTTGCGCGCGTCGGAGGACGGCCGGCGCGATCGCTAGCGGATGGCGGCGCTCGCCCCCGTGATGCGCAGCTTCCAGCCCCGCAGCACGGGCTCGCCGCTCCGGTCGATCGCGCCGTCCACGTTGAAGTGGCTCGTCATGTAGTAGAGGCGCCGGATGTCGTCCCCGTGCGCCGGGCCCGCGGAGGCGTCGGCGAAGCGGTCCTGCAGGTAGAACGGCGGGATCGACTGGTAGTAGAGCGTCGCCTGCACGCGATCGGCGCGCGCGAGCGTCGCCGGGTCGAGCGGCACGCGGTACTCGATCACGTCCGAGCCGGTGAGGCGCGGGTCGAAGTAATGCGGGTCCTGCGCCTCGGCGCCGTGCAGCACCGCGAGCTCCTGGATATAGGGCGAGCTCGAGCGCGCGAAGAGCTGCGGGTCGTAGCCCTTCGGCCGGATGCGGTTGTCCTTGATGGTGTCGACGCGGCGGAGAAAGCTCGTCGTCAGCAGGCCGTCCGAGTCGCGGATCAGCTCCTGGTAGATCTGCACCTGGTCGCTCGAGGTGATGGTCTGGTAGTGCGGCTGCACCGGTGCGAGCGGGAAGCGCAGCGGCTGCTCGCTCTCGAGCACCCGGTCGGTCGTGCCGTCGACGAGGAAGCCGAGCTCGTTGGTACGGCCCGACGCCCACAGCACCTCGTCCTGCGCGTCGAGCACCAGCAGCTCGACGAACGTGCGCCGGAAGCCGACGGCGGTCGGCAGGTAGTGGCCGGTCTGGTTGCGCACCGTCACGCGCGCCTGCAGCTCGCCCGACTCGCGCCGCACGTCGTCGACCTCGACGAGCGCGGTCTCGCCGCGCGCCATGTCGAGCATCGAGCGGAAACCGGTGAACAGCGGGAGCTGCATCGGGTACGCGCTCGAGAACGGCGGCGCCGGAGGATCGATCGGCGACGGCTGCTCGGACATGAAGTCGATCTGCTGGAAGCCGAGCAGCAGCGGAAACTGCTGGAACATCTGGTTCAGGAAGACGTTCAAGCCGTGCAGCGCGTGACGCGAGTACCTGTCGCGCGGCGTCGGGTCGATCTCGTCGTCCGGCAGGCGGTTGGTGGTCGGCGGGTTGCGCGTGCCCGACTCGCTGTTCGCGATCGCGAACTCGAGGTGCGTGCCGCGGTACGTCGTCGGCATGTGGCAGTCCTGGCAGGAGCGGAAACCCTCGCCCGGCCGGCCGCTGTCGCTGTTCAGCCACTCGAGGTGCGTCGACTGCTCGTAGCTCGCCCCGAGGCGCTCGCCCGAGTTGCTGAAGATCGGATCGCGGCCCGACAGGCCCATGGGCGAGACGCGCCACTCGCCGGACGGCGACAGGTTGACGAGCGGGCTGCCGCTCTTCACCTCCTGCTCGACGAAGACCATCTGCGGCATCAGCGGGCTTTGCGGCGTCGCGTTGTGGCACACGTCGCACTGCGCGGAGGTGAGGAACTGGCCCGGGCCGCCGCTTCCCGAGATCACCTGGTCGTCCCACGTCTCGGCCGGCATGCGCGTCTGCCACACCTCGGGGAACGTCACCGGCTCGAGCTGGTCGAAGAACGTCAAGAACAGCTCGGACGGCGCGGGCAGCGGTGACGGGAAGGGCGACAGCGGCTCCGGCACGGGCGTCGGCGTCGGCACCGGGCCGTCCTGCGCGGCGAACGCCCTGTAGCGCAGCTCGCGCCCGAGGATGTTGTCCATCGAGGCGAAGGTCGACTCCGCCTCGGCCGTCGCGTGGCAGCTCAGGCAGTACGCGTGGCCCGCGAGCGGGATGAGCGGCACGACGTTCGGCACCTTGGTGAGCGGCAGCTGCAGGACGCCGCCGGTCGGATACCATTTGGGGTCGTCGACGATCGGGTCCGGGAAGGTGCCGCCGGTGAACGCCGACCGGTCGAGCAGCGGCGGCCCGAACTGCGGCGGGATGCCGACGTTCGGCTGCTGCAGCGTCCAGTACCAGCCGTCGTACGACGACCCGCTGGTCTTGATCATGGGCGCCCACAGGATCGGCTGGATCGGCTCGTCGGGGTCCTCGACGATGTCCATGCAGCCGTCCGCCGCGGTGCGGATGTCGAGCGTCGAGAAGGACAGCGTCATCGCCTTCATGATCATCGCGCCGTCCGGAATGTTGCCTTGACGACCGCTGCACAGCCAGTCGACGACCTCGGGCGAGTAGTAGACGCGCAGCGGGAAGTGCGGGCCGTAGTTGTTGCCGTAGCTGCCGCCGGCAACGACCGACGGGCCGCTGAAGCGCCAGCGCGCGTCGTAGACCCAGCCGAGCGAGGCGAACTCGTTGGTCGTCAGGAACTGCTCGAGGCGCAGGTTGTACGCCTGCCAGGCGTCGAAGTCGGACGGCTGCGGCGGGTTGCGCAGCTCATCGGGCAGCGGGCGCCCGCGGTCGGGATGCTGCAGGCACCAGGCGTCGATCTCGGCCCGGGTCGCGCGCGGGCTCGTCTCGCAGATCCACTGCTGCGGATTCGGCGGCAGCGGACCGGGGGGCTCGGGGTCGGGCGTCGAGCGGTCGCCGCAGGCGGCGAGCGCGATCGCGACCGCCAGCGCCAGAGCGACGCTGCGACCGCGAGCGGCGGCCGTCGATCTCGACGCGCGGTCCACGGGCCGGCGCGCGACGCGCCATGTCGGGAGGGATGCCGGCACTTCCACGGGTATCGGCTCCCGTCGAGGCGAGGCTTAGAGGCGCTCGGTGCACGGCGTGGACGAGGACGACGCGGGCTCGAGCGCGGCGCGGGCGCGCGGAGCAGCCAACGCGTCTCCCTCAGCGACCGCGAGCCCGCTCGAGCAGCACCTCCGCCAGCCGATCGAAGCGGATCGAGCCGAGCCCGCTCGCGGTGTCGTAGCCCGGCGCCGCATCGCAGCAGCCGAGGCGGTAGACGTCGTTGCTGCCGTCGACGACGTCGACGAAGACGCGCTCGTAGTCCGTCCGGGCGAGATCGTAGAGCACGGGCGTCAGGAAGCCCGGCGGCTCGACGCCGTGCCCGGCGAGGAAGCTGTCGACGACCATGATCCCGGCAGCCGTGAGCGGTGACGCGCCGCTCGTGCCGATGCCGCCGTTCGGGAACTTCGGCGAGCCCGCCATGGCGCTGACGTCGGGGCGGTGCAGCCGACCCTCGATCCCGAGCGCCCGCTGCCACGGCGCATCGATGACGGGAAAGAGCGTGCTCATCCCGCCCCCGCCTGCGAAGCGCCCGCCGCCGACCTCCTGGTTCCAGACGATCTCGTTGGTCACCGTCCCGCCCGCGGGCGCGCCCTCCTCGGGCACGCGTCCGTCGATCGCGAGCTCCGTGCCGCCGACGGCGGTCGCCCAGGGCGAGCTCGCGGGAAAGGCGATCGCCAGCTCGACGCCGAACGGCATCTCGCGCGGCACCGGATGCGGCACGCAGCGCCGCGGCCCGCCCTGCGGGTCGGGGTAGGAGCCGAGGGAGCCGGAATCGCCGCCGGCGACGAAGACCTTGACGCCGAGCTCGGCCGCGCGCCGGAGCTGCGCGTCGATCGCGTCGACGTCGGCCTGCGACCAGCCCGCCTCGCAGGTGCCGAACGAGATCGACATCGCGTCGACCAGCTCGCCGCCGGTGTTCGCCGGCTCGAGCGCCGCCGCGAGCAGCAGCGCGTACTGATCGTGGCTGTCCGTCGCGCTCTCGAACAGATCGAGCCGCTCGATGCCGGGCGCGAGCGCGAGCAGCACCTGCGAGTCGAAGTTCGGCTCGCCGCCGAGCTCGGCGGGAGTGCCGCCGCCGACCACCGTCTCGTGCGGCACGTCGAACGGGCCCCAGCAGTCGGAGAAGGCGCGGAACTTCTCGAGATCGAGGCGCTCGCCGGGCTCGATCAGCGCGACGCGCATCCCCTGCCCCCGGTAGCCCGCGTCCCAGAGCCGGTCGATGCCGTACGCCGCGGCGATCTGGCGCGGCTCGAGGCCGCCGCCCGGCGGCGGGCCGGAGTAGCTCGGGTTGGTGCAGCCGGCCGCGGCGGGAATCGCGCGCGCGGCCGGCGCGGTCGACGTGCGGTCACCGCAGGCGGCTGCGAGGGCGATCACCATGGCGAGGCCGCAGACGTTGGCAACCAGGCGGCTGCTGCCCAGGCCAAGGGCGCATCGCATGTACCTCGTCATCCTCATCCTCCACCGGGCCAGCGTCATCGAATGGCGGCGTGACCGGCCGAACGACCCGCGGCCGCGTGAAGTACGTGCCGATGGTCGGGCCGTCAACCTGATGTGGCCGCAAGCAGCGGCTCAGGCGGGCACCGGCTTGCGCATCCTGATGCTCGTCGGGCGATCGAAGCCGGGGTGGGAGGATTCGCCGACCTTGCGGAAGCCGAGCGCCGCGAACGTCTCCACGCGTGGATCGGGTCGTCGTCGGTCGTCTGCATGCGTACTCCTCAGCCGCGCGGCGGGAAGCGCGCGACGAGCTCCGCGACCCACCCGGCGACGTCCTCCGCACGCCGTGGCGGCCCCGCGACCA
>JBFMAS010000114.1:0-4201 GCA_040755575.1 Thermodesulfobacteriota bacterium | reverse complement strand
CGAGCGTGCCGAAGACGACCGCGACGAGCCGCCGAGCGACCGGGAGAGCGCCGCGCGAGCTCACACGCGGAGGAACTCGCGCGCGAGCGGCAGGAAGGCGTCGAGGCGGTCGTGGTGCACCCAGTGCCCGGCGCGCTCGACGTTCACCACGCGCGCGTTCTGGAACGCGTCGGCACGGCCGTCCTGCGCCGGGTCGCTCGCCCACGACTCGGTGCCGCGCACGAGCAGCGTCGGGCAGGTGATGCGTCCCCAGATGTTGCGCGCGTCGGTCACGTTGAACAGGTAGGGCGACACGGCGCGCGTGAAGTTGTCGAACTTCCAGCGGTACGAGCCGTCCTCCTCGCGCTGCGCGCCGTGCACCGTCAAGTGCAGCGCCTGCTCCTCGGTGAGGCGCGGGTTCGCCTCGCGCATGCGCTCGACGGCCTCGTCGAGCGTCGCGTAGTGGCGGGGACGGCGCCGCGCGAGCGACTGCATCTCGCGCAGCCAGTGCAGCATGCGGTCGGCGGCCGGCGTGTCCTTGAACGAGGCGATCATGTCGGGCGACGGTCCGAGCCCCTCGATGGCGATGATCTTTGCGACGCGGTCGGGGTAGATGCCCGTGTAGTGCAGCCCGATCGAGCCACCGAGCGAGTGGCCGACGACGTGGACGGGGAAGCGATCGATCACCTTGAGGAGCTGCGCCACGTCGAGCACGTAGTCGATCAGCGAGTAGATCGAGCCCACGGCCCACTCCGAGTCGCCGTGCCCGCGCAGGTCGGGCGCGATGACGTGGAAGTCGCGCCGCAGGTCGGCCGCCACCCAGTCCCAGCTCCGTGCGTGATCGCGGCCGCCGTGGATCAGCAGGAGAAGCGGCTTCTCCTCGTTGCCCCAGTCGAGGTAGTGCAGCTTGAGACGCTGCGAGATGTAGATCCGCGAGATCGGTCCGAGGAGCTCCGCTCCCTCGTGCATCGCCATGCGGCCGGTGTACCACGGAGCACGCGCGCGCGGCAGCTCGCCCATGCGCCGCTGCAATGAGTGCGCAACGCGCGCAGCACCGCGCATGGCACGGCGACGGCGGAGGTCGAAGGCCCGTCGCAGGCGCGCCGCGCGCGATGGCAGCAGCGCTGCACGACACGGCGGCCTCTGACGCGATTGCAACCCGGGCACGCGCGAAACGGAGCTGAAATTCCGCGCACGAAAGGGCCTCGTGCTTGCTCGGGCCGGGCGCGTTTCGCGACTCCCCTGAAGCGCAGCGGACGGATCCGCGCCTCGCTCAGGGGAGCGCCGCGACCAAGGAGCTCACCCCCGATGGCCCGTTCTCTCGCTCGCCTCCGCGCCGCCCGCCGGACGCTGCTCTTCACCCTCGCCGCCCTGCCGCTCGTGGCCGTTTGCGCCGCGGCCTCCGCGAGCGCCGCGGCCGCGGCCGGGGCCACGCCGCGGGAGCGCGTCGAGATCGTGCTCGACGTCGACGCGCTGCCCGAGGCCGACCGCGAGCGCTTCGCCGACCGCAAGCAGGCGATCGCCGACGCGATCGCCTCGGGGCTGCCGCTGTGGCGCTCGTTCGAGCCGCGCGACGTGCTGCGCGACTCGCTCGCGGCGCTCGCCGCGCATGGCGTCGACGTCGGCGAGTCGGCGATCGTCAACTTCGACTCGCTCGAGGCCGACGTCGCGGCGGGCAAGCGCGACGAGCTCGACGCGCTGCCCTTCGTACGCCGGGTGTTCGATCCGGCCTTCGCGACGCCCTCGGGCAGCCTCGACAGCGAGGGGCTCGAGGTGATCGGCTCGGACGTCGCCAACCTCGCCGGCGTCACCGGCGCCGGCGTCACCGTGGCGATCATCGACTCGGAGTGGAGGAGCCTCGCCGCGACCATGGCGAGCGACCTGCCCGCCATCCCGGTGACGATGCAGTTCCGCGTGAACGGGATCGGGACGACGATCAGCAACGCCGCGGCCGACGGCGGCGGCCTGCGCGAGCACGGCACGGCGGCGGCGGAGGTGGTGCACGAGGTGGCGCCGGCCGCGACGCTGCTGCTCTACCGCCTCGACTACAACGGACAGCTCCTGGTCACGCCGGCGGCGATCAAGCTCGCCATCCGGCACGCCGCCGACCAGGGCGCCAAGGTCATCCTGGTGCCGCTGCACTTCATCCGGACGATGAGCGACCCGGAGGGGCTCAACCCGTTCACCGACGACATCGCGTACGCGAAGGCGGTCGGTGCCACGGTCGTCGTCCCCGCGGGCAACGAGGCGCTGCGCCACTACGCGGCGCAGTTCACGCCGTGCGCGAAGTGCAGCAACGACGACCTGTGCAACACCGCGGCGAACGACAACGACTACCACCTGTTCGACGACGACCTGCCGATCAACGACATCTTCCTCGACGGCGACTGGGAGGAGTACGTCTACGCGAGCGAGACCGGCTACAACCAGGTGCGCTTCACCTGCTACAGCGCGACCGACGCCGCGGACCCGAGCAAGTTCAAGATCCAGCTCCTTCGCTTCCGCGAGAACTTCGACGCGGTCGACCCGCCCGACTACCCGTACTGCCCGCGCGACGCGGGCGTCACGGTCGTGAGCGGCACGGAGCAGACGCTCGGCAGCTCGTTCAGCAAGAACCTGCCGATCGAGAACGACAGCTTCTACGACTACTACTACCTCGCGGTGAAGCGGACCGGCGGAACGGAGCAGCCGAACTTCCGCATCAACTGCACGGTCGCCGCGGGCGAGCTCACGTACTTCAGGTCGGAGCAGAGCCTCTCCGACCTCGCCGTGGTCGACGACACCATCGCGGTCGGCGCCGGCAGCTATCCCTACTTCGACACGATCCTCGAGACGAGCTCGTGGGGGCCGACGTCGGACCCGAGCGGGCCGATCAAGCCCGACCTGATCGCGCCGGGCGAGGTGTCGAGCTTCGCCGTGCTGAACGAGGCGTTCGCCTTCTTCGAGTCCTTCGTCGGCAGCTCCGCCGCGTCGGCGCACGTCGCGGGCGTCGTCGCCCTGCTCCAGTCCTACCAGGGCGCTCTCGGCTTGACGCCGTTCACGCCGGCGCAGGTGAAGACGATCCTCACCTCCTCCGCGATCGACCTCGACGACGGCTTGCCCGAGTACGTCGGACCCGACCCGGTCTACGGCCACGGCCTCGTCCAGGTGCCCGCCGCGCTGCTGCCGGGCGAGGCGCCCGAGAAGGTGCACGACGACTGGGACGGCGACGGCGTCGCCGATCGCGCGACCTTCTTCCAGCCGAGCGGCACGTGGTCGTGGATCGGCTCGACGTCCGGTGCCGGCTCGCTCGGCAGCTTCGGCGCGAGCCGGCGCGCGGTGCCGGCAGACTACGACGGCGACGGCATCACCGACGTCGGGTGTGCAGGCGATCGTCGGCATGCGGCCGTAGGGGTCACACCGCGTGAGCGCCGCCGTCGTCTGATCGCTCGCGTGGCGCGCTCAGCGTGTCGCGCGCGCGGTGACACCGTCGACCAGCCGGAAGCGCTCCCGATCGATCGGAGCCGCTTCGAGCAGGAAGAGCATCTCGACCTGCTCGTCACACCCGCTGTCACGCAGCATGAACGGCAACCCGTAGTCGGCGATCAGCGACTCGAGCTGCCCGCGTAGCGACTCGTGCGTCCAGACGTGGAAGTGTGTGTCGTAGCTGTCCTCGAGGATGCGCCACGCGAGGTCGACGGCCGAGCGCGCGTCGAGCGAGTCGTGCATGTTGAGATTGCACTCGGCGACGTGCCCGAGATCGGACAGGCGCTTCATCTCGGTACCGGCGCTCGCGAAGTCCCACAGCAGGTGATCGAGGCTCGTCAGCGGCCGCCCACGATCGAAGGTGTAGCGGGCGTCCGGCACGATGCACAGCGCGAGGCCGCCGGGCTTCAGCACGCGGTGCCACGCGAGCAGCGCGCGGATGGGATCGTGTGCGTGCTCGAGAAGGTGGCACGCGATCAGAAAGTCGTACGCCTGGTCCGGCAGGCGGTCGAGCGACATCGTGTCCGAGACAACGTCGGGCCGGCGGATCCGCTCGCGCGGCACGTCGGGGTTGTGCGCACAGAGCTTGTCGTAGTCGAATTTGTCGACGTAGCGTGCGCGTGCGCCGGGCGGCAGCCAGAGCGGGCTCGCCAGCGCACCGATCTCGACGCCGGCGCCGCTCAGCCGGCGCACGAAGCGCGCGCGCAGGTTCTCGGGCGCGCGGTCCGTCCCTTCCGAAGCCGCATCGGGCGCCGTC
>JBFMAS010000113.1:0-10381 GCA_040755575.1 Thermodesulfobacteriota bacterium | reverse complement strand
GGGGAAGACGGTCACGTCGGGCGAGCTCGCCGGCAAGACCTACCTGCTGTGGTTCTACCCGAAGGCGATGACGCCCGGCTGCACCGCCGAGGGCAACGCGCTGCGCGACAGCTTCCCCGAGCTCCGTGCCCGCGGCGTCGAGGTGCTCGGCGTGTCGTTCGACGAGCCGGCGGAGAACGAGAGGTTCGTCGCGGCGCAGCAGTTCCCCTTCCGCCTGCTCAGCGACGACGGCTCGCTCGCAATCCAGGTCGGCGCGGCCGACTCGCGCGACCAGGCGACCGCGCGGCGCATCTCGTATCTCGTCGGCCCGGACGGCAAGGTGCTCCGCGCCTACGGCACGGTGAACCCGGCGAGCCACGCGCAGGAGGTGCTGCGCGACGCGCCGGCGGGCGGCGGGAAGTGAGCGGGCGCGCGGCGAGGCTGGCTGGTGCTTGCGGCGGTAATGGGCTCGTCATACGAACCGGACATGCCGGTGATCGCGGCCTCTCGTTTGACGCGGAAGTACCAGGCGACGATTCCTGCCGACGTCCGCCGCGCACTCCGTCTGAAGCAGGGCGACGTCGTGCAGTTCGAGATCGAAGGAGACCGAGTAACGCTGCGCCGCCAGAAGGCGTCGGACCGTGCGTACCTTCGGGGCCTCGAGGTGAACCTCTCCGAGTGGAGCTCGCCGTACGACGACGAGGCTTTCGGTGATCTATGAGCCGTGGAGCGTGGTCGTCGTCCCCTTCCCGTTCATTGACCGCCGCCAAGTAAAGCGCCGGCCTACCGTCGTCCTCTCCCCGGCGCCTTTCCAGGAGGGGCATCGCTGCTCGGTACTCGGCATGATCACCGATGCACGCAACCCGCCTTGGCCGACCGACGTCCCGCTCACCGATGTAGAGGCGGCGGGCCTGCGCCTGCCCTCGGTCTTTCGGTGCAAGATCTTCACGCTCGACAGCGGACTGATTCTGTCACAGATCGGTGAGCTGTCCGTGCGGGATCGCCGTGCCGTCAAACGGGTGCTGCGTCTCGCCATCGCAGGGTGACGACCCACGCCGGGGACCTCGTTGGTCAACCGCCGCGGATTCCGGTTAATCTGCCAGGATGCGACCAGGACACCTGCTCCGCGCGCTCGGCGCATGGCTGATCGCGCTTTCCTGCGTGACCAGCGCCGCCCGCGCTGCGGACGCTGCACCCGCGGCCTCGCCGACCGCCGACGGCGCCGCGAAGCCCGCCGTCCGCGGCGAGATCTACACCGGGCACGGCATCGCCATGCACGGCGACCTCAAGTACGGGCCCGACTTCCGCCACTTCGACTACGTCGACCCCGACGCGCCGAAGGGCGGCCGCGTCAAGCAGGCCACCATCGGGACGTTCGACAGCTTCAACCCCTTCATCGTGCGCGGCAACCCGGCCTCCGGCATCGGCCAGATCTACGACACGCTCATGACCTCGTCGGCGGACGAGCCGTTCAGCGAGTACGGCCTGCTCGTCGAGAAGGTCGAGATGCCCGAGGACCGCTCGTGGGTCGCCTTCACGCTGCGGGAGGGCGCGCGCTGGCACGACGGCAAGCCGGTCACGCCCGACGACGTGCTGTTCAGCTTCGAGACGCTGCGCAGCAAGGGCCAGCCCTTCTACCGCGCCTACTACGGCAACGTCGACGAGGTCGAGAAGACCGGGCCGCGCACCGTCAAGTTCACCTTCAAGCCGGGCGAGAACCGGGAGCTGCCGCTGATCCTGGGCCAGCTCGTCGTGCTGCCGAAGCACTGGTGGCAGGGCAAGGAGTTCGACAAGACGTCGCTCGAGCCGCCGCTCGGCAGCGGGCCGTACAAGGTCAAGAGCTTCGAGCCCGGACGGCGGATCCTCTACGAGCGCGTCGAAGACTACTGGGGGGAAAAGCTGCCGGTGAACGTCGGGCGCAACAACTTCGACGAGATCGAGGTCGACTACTACCGCGACGACACGGTCGAGCTCGAGGCGTTCAAGGCCGGCGAGTACGACTTCCGGCTCGAGAACTCCGCCAAGGCGTGGGCGACCTCGTACGACACGCCCGCGGTGCGCAGCGGGCTGATCCGCAAGGAGCAGATCCCGCACGAGCGTCCCGCCGGCATGCAGGGCTTCGCCTTCAACGCGCGGCGGCCCAAGTTCCAGGACCCGCGCGTGCGCCGGGCGCTCGGCTACGCCTTCGACTTCGAGTGGTCGAACAGGAACCTGTTCTACGACCAGTACACGCGCACCCGCAGCTACTTCGACAACTCGGAGCTCGCGGCGAAGGGCCTGCCGAGCGCCGCGGAGCTCGCGATCCTCGAGCCCTACCGCGGCAAGGTCCCGGAGGAGGTGTTCACCGAGGCGTACGAGCCGCCGAAGACCGACGGCTCCGGCGACGTGCGCCAGAACCTGCGGACGGCGGCGAAGCTGCTCGAGGAGGCGGGCTGGAAGATCGACCCGAAGACGCGCAAGCTCACCAACGCGTCGGGTGAGACCATGCGGTTCACGATCCTGCTGGTGACGCCGCTCTTCGAGCGCATCGCGCTGCCGTTCGTCAAGAACCTCGAGCGCCTCGGCGTCGACGCCGACGTGCGCACCGTCGACACCGCGCAGTACCGCCGCCTGCTCGACCAGTTCGACTACGACGTCATCGTCGCCAACTGGCCGCAGTCGAGCTCGCCCGGCAACGAGCAGCGGAGCTTCTGGGGCTCCGCCTATGCCGACAAGCAGGGCAGCCAGAACTACGTCGGCATCGAGGACCCGACGGTCGACGCGCTGGTCGAGGCGATCATCGCGGCGCCCGACCGGCAGAGCCTGATCGACCGCGTGCGCGCGCTCGACCGGGTCCTGCAGTGGGGGCACTGGGTGGTCCCGCAGTGGCACATCCCCTACGACCGCGTCGCGTACTGGGACAAGTTCGGCAGGCCCTCCGTCGTGCCGGAGCAGGGCGTGCAGATCGACGCCTGGTGGATCGACCCCGCGAAGGTGAAGGCGGTCGAGGAGAAGAAGCCGCGCGTGGAGGGCTGAGCCGCAGCCGCCGCGCCCGCACGCCGACCGCACCACCATGGCCGCCTACGTCGTTCGCCGACTGCTCCTGCTGCTGCCGACGCTGCTCGGCATCATGCTGCTCAACTTCGTCGTGATCAACGCGGCGCCGGGCGGCCCCGTCGAGCAGGTGCTGGCGCGCGTCCAGGGCACGGCCGCGCAGGCGACGGCGCGCATCTCCGGCAGCCAGGCCGGCGAGGCCGGCGGCGCGCGCGCGCGCAGCGGCCCGCCCGCGGCGACGTCGAGCAAGTACCACGGCGCGCGCGGCATCGACCCGGCGTTCATCGCCGAGCTCGAGAAGCAGTTCGGCTTCGACAAGCCGGCGCACGAGCGCTTCCTGCTGATGATCTGGAACTTCCTGCGCTTCGACTTCGGCGACAGCTTCTTCCGCGACCGCTCCGTGGTCTCGCTGGTGATCGACAAGATGCCGGTGTCGATCTCCCTCGGCGTGTGGACGACGCTGCTCGTCTACCTGATCTCGATCCCGCTCGGCATCGCGAAGGCGGTGCGCGACGGGTCGCGCTTCGACGTCTGGACGTCGGCGACGGTGATCGTCGGCAACGCGATCCCGAGCTTCCTGTTCGCGATCCTGCTGATCGTGCTGTTCGCGGGCGGGCGCTACCTCGACTGGTTCCCGCTGCGCGGGCTCACCTCCGACGACTGGAGCCAGCTCGGCCTCGGCGGCAAGGTCCTCGACTACCTCTGGCACATCACGCTGCCGGTGCTGTCGATGGTGATCGGCGGCTTCGCCGGGCTCACCATGCTGACCAAGAACTCGTTCCTCGACCAGATCAACCAGCAGTACGTCGTCACCGCTCGCGCCAAGGGGCTCAGCGAGCGGCGCGTGCTCTACGGGCACGTCTTCCGCAACGCGATGCTGATCGTCATCGCCGGCTTCCCGGGCGCGTTCGTCGGCATGCTGTTCACCGGCGCGCTGCTCACCGAGGTGATCTTTTCGCTCGACGGCGTCGGGCTGCTCGGCTTCGAGGCGGCGATCAACCGCGACTACCCGGTGATGTTCGGCACGCTCTACTTCTTCACGCTGCTCGGCTTGCTGACCAAGCTGGTCGAGGACCTGACCTACGTGCTGGTCGACCCGCGGATCGACTTCGAGAGGCGCGATTGAACGCGCGGGGATGAAGCTCTCTCCCCTCACCCGGCGGCGCCTCGCCAACTTCCGCCGCAACCGCCGCGGCTTCTGGTCGCTGTGGATCTTCCTCGCGCTGCTCGCGCTGAGCCTGTGCGCCGAGCTGATCGCCAACGACCGCCCGCTGCTCGTGCGCTACGACGGTCGCTTCTACTTCCCGGTCTTCGTCTCCTACCCCGAGACGGAGTTCGGCGGCTTCTTCGCGACCGAGGCAGAGTACACCGACCCCGCCGTGCAGGAGATGATCGACGAGAAGGGCTGGCTCGTCTGGCCGCCGATCCCCTACGGCTACGACACCATCGTGCGCGACCTGCCGACGCCGGCGCCGTCGCCGCCGACCTGGCAGAACTGGCTCGGCACCGACGACCAGGCGCGCGACGTCGCGGCCCGCCTGATCTACGGCTACCGGCTGTCGGTCCTCTTCGGCTTGACGTTGACCCTGCTGAGCTCGCTGATCGGCGTCGCGGCCGGCGCCGTGCAAGGCTACTTCGGCGGCCTCGTCGACCTGCTCTTCCAGCGCTTCATCGAGATCTGGTCCGGCCTGCCGGTGCTCTACCTGCTCATCATCCTCGCGAGCATCGTCACGCCGGGCTTCTGGTGGCTTCTCCTGCTCATGCTGCTGTTCAGCTGGATGACGCTCGTCGGCGTGGTGCGCGCGGAGTTCCTGCGTGCGCGCAACTTCGACTACGTGCGCGCGGCGCGGGCGCTCGGCGTCGCCGACCCGCGCATCATCTGGCGCCACGTGCTGCCGAACGCGATGGTCGCGACGCTCACCTTCCTGCCCTTCGTCACGAGCGGCGCGGTGGTGACGCTCACGGCGCTCGACTTCCTCGGCTTCGGGCTGCCGCCCGGCTCGCCGTCGCTCGGCGAGCTCCTGAAGCAGGGCAAGGACAACCTGCAGGCGCCGTGGCTCGGCTTCACGGGCTTCGTGACGATCGCCGTCATGCTGAGCCTGCTGGTCTTCATCGGCGAGGCGGTGCGCGACGCGTTCGACCCGCGCAAGGCGTTCCGGGCCGAGCCGGAGCACGTCACGGTCGCGCCTCGTCCGCTCGACCCGAAGGCCCAAGCCCAGGCGACCGCCGAGCTGCAGCGCGCGCAGGGCGGCGACGGCTCGCCGGCGCTGCTCGAGGTCCGCGACCTGCGCGTGCGCTTCGGCGCCGGCGCGTCCGCGGTCCACGCCGTGCGCGGCGTGTCGCTCAGCATCGCGCGCGGCGAGACGGTCGCGCTGGTCGGCGAGAGCGGCTCGGGCAAGTCGGTGACCGCGCTCTCGATCCTGCAGCTCCTGCCCTACCCGCTCGCGAGCCACCCGGCGGGCAGCATCCGCTTCCAGGGCACGGAGCTGCTCGGCGCCGACGCGGCGACCTTGCGCGCGATCCGCGGCGACCGCATCGCGATGATCTTCCAGGAGCCGATCAACTCCCTGAACCCGCTGCACACGATCGAGCGCCAGATCTCGGAGGCGCTGCTGCTGCACCGCGAGCTGTCGGCCGACGAGGCGCGCCAGCGCACCCTCGCGCTGCTGCGTCTCGTCGGCATCCGCGAGCCCGAGCGTCGCCTCGGCGCCTACCCGCACGAGCTCTCCGGCGGCCAGCGACAGCGCGTCATGATCGCGATGGCGCTCGCGAACGAGCCGGACCTGCTGATCGCCGACGAGCCGACGACCGCGGTCGACGTGACCATCCAGGCCCAGCTCCTGCAGCTCCTGAAGGAGCTGCAGAGCCGGCTCGGCATGGCGATGCTGTTCATCACGCACGACCTCGGCATCGTGCGCAAAATCGCGGACCGCGTCTGCGTGATGCAGGCGGGCGAGATCGTCGAGTCGGACGACGTGCGCTCGCTGTTCGCGGCGCCGCGCCATCCCTACACGCGCGAGCTGCTCGCCGCGGAGCCGCGCGGCGAGCCCGAGCCGGTTTCCGTGCGGGCTCCGGTTCTGGTGCGCGCGACCGATCTCAAGGTCTGGTACCCGATCAAGGCCGGCGTGCTGCGCCGCACGGTCGATCACGTGCGCGCGGTCGACGGCGTCACGGTCGAGGTGCGCGAGGGCGAGACGCTCGGGGTGGTCGGCGAGAGCGGCTCGGGCAAGACGACGCTCGGCCTCGCGCTGCTGCGCCTGATCGCGAGCGACGGGCCGGTCGAGTTCGCGGGCCGCGAGATCCAGGGGCTGCGGACGCGCGCGCTGCGGCCGCTGCGCCGCGAGATGCAGGTCGTCTTCCAGGACCCGTACGGCTCGCTGAGCCCGCGCCTGTCCGTGGGGCAGATCCTCGAGGAAGGCCTGCTCGTGCACGGGCTCGGCGGCGACGCAGCCGTGCGCGAGGAGCGCATCGCGCAGGCGCTCGTCGAGGTCGACCTCGACCCGGAGATGCGCCACCGCTACCCGCACGAGTTCTCCGGCGGCCAGCGCCAGCGCATCGCGATCGCCCGCGCGCTGGTGCTCGCGCCGCGCTTCGTGGTGCTCGACGAGCCCACCTCGGCGCTCGACGTCTCGGTGCAGGCGCAGATCGTCGACCTCCTGCGGCGGCTGCAGGAGAGGCACCGCATCGCGTACCTGTTCATCAGCCACGACCTGCGGGTGGTGCGCGCGATGAGCCACCGGTGCTTGGTCCTGAAGGACGGCCGGGTCGTCGAGCAGGGGACCGCGGCGGGGATCTTCGCCTCGCCCGGCGAGGACTACACCCGGGCGCTCACCGCTGCCGCCTTCGACCTGCGCGTCGTCGCCGGCGCCGCGCAATGAGATCCGGTCCGGCGTAACCGGTCGCACTGCCCGATCGACCGTTCGCACGCGTCGCCGGATCCAGGCTTGCGCGGGCGCGAACCCGTCCGGCATTGTGCCGCGGATAGATTTTGCGCCGGCAGAATTTCGTCCGGTCGTCGATGGAGGCCCTATGACTCGGACCACCCCCGCGCGCTCCGCGTCCGCGCTCGTCGCCGCTCTCGCCGTGCTGCTCGGCGCCGGGCCGGCTCGGGCCGACAGCTTCGTCAACTTCGAGACGGGCCAGGTGCGTCCGCTCGCGCTGTCGCCCGACCAGAGCCGGCTGTTCGCGATCAACACGCCGGACAACCGGCTCGAGATCTTCGACGTCGACGCGAGCGGGCTGACGCACGTCGCGTCGGTGCCGGTCGGCATGGAGCCGATCGCGGTGGCGGCGCGCAACGACTCCGAGGTCTGGGTCGTGAACCACCTGTCGGACTCCGTGAGCATCGTCGACGTCGGCTCGACGCCGCCCCGCGTGACGCGAACGCTCTCGACCTGCGACGAGCCGCGCGACGTGGTCTTCGCCGGCCCCGGCAACAGCCGGGCGTTCATCACCACCGCGCGGCGCGGCCAGACCTGCCCGGTGTCCGACATGCTGACGACCGAGGGCGTCGGGCGTGCGGTCGTGCAGGTGTGGGACGCGACCAACCTCGGCAGCGGACTGAACGGCACCCCGCTCGCGAACCTCGAGCTGTTCGGCGACACGCCGCGCGCGCTCGCGCGCAGCGCCGACGGCAACACGGTCTACGCGGCCGTCTTCCACTCGGGCAACCAGACGACCGCCATCCTCGAGACGCTCGTGTGCGACGGCGGCGCGGCGGCGGGTCCCTGCAGCACCGCGGCCGGCACGGCGCCCGGCGGCCTGCCGGCGCCGAACGTCGACGCGGACGGCGTGCCCGGACCCGAGACCGGCCTGATCCTCAAGTTCAACCGGTCGAACAGCCGCTGGGAGGACAACATCGGACGCGACTGGACGCAGTCGGTGCGCTTCGACCTGCCCGACTTCGACGTGTTCGCGATCGACGCCGCGGCCGCGATCCCCGCACAGACGCAGAGCTTCGCGCACGTCGGCACCGTGCTGTTCAACATGGTGACCAACCCGGTGAACGGGAAGGTGTACGTCAGCAACACCGACGCGCGGAACGAGGTGCGCTTCGAGGGTCCCGGCCTGACCAGCACGACCGTCCAGGGCCACCTGCACGAGGCGCGCATCACCGTGCTCGACGGCGCCAACGTGCTGCCCCGGCACCTGAACAAGCACATCGACTACGACGTGCGGCCCGCCTCGCCCGCCACCTCGCAGCACAGCCTCGCGACGCCGCTCGGCATGGCCGTGACCGCGGACGGCACGAAGGTCTACGTGACCGCGTTCGGCTCGAGCAAGATCGGCGTGCTCGACACGGCCGCGCTCGAGGGCGACTCGTTCGTGCCGAGCTCCTCGAGCCAC
The DNA here is from genome assembly GCA_040755575.1 of Thermodesulfobacteriota bacterium. Lineage (GTDB taxonomy): Bacteria > Desulfobacterota > Binatia > UBA12015 > UBA12015 > DATCMB01. The sequence continues at coordinate 2,023 of JBFMAS010000113.1, read as the reverse complement.
ATCGCGCTCGCCGGCGGCGGCCCCACGGGGCTCGTGCTCGACGAGGCGAACGGCCGGCTCTACGTGCTGACGCGCTTCGACAACTCGATCGCGATCGTCGACCTGACGACGAACAGCGAGGTCGGCTCGGTCGCGCTCTACAACCCCGAGCCGCCGGTCGTCGTCGACGGCCGCCCGCTGCTCTACGACGCGTCGTTCACGTCGAGCAACGGCGAGACGTCGTGCTCGAGCTGCCACATCTTCGCCGACTTCGACAGCCTCGCCTGGGACCTCGGCAACCCCGACGACGTGGTGCTGAACAACCCGCTGCCCTTCCGCATCGGCCCGCTCGGCATCCCGAAGGACTTCCACCCGCTCAAGGGTCCGATGACGACGCAGAGCCTGCGCGGCATGGCGAACCACGGCTCGATGCACTGGCGCGGCGACCGCACCGGCGGCAACGACCCGGACTCGGGCCCGTTCAACGAGATCCGCGCCTTCGAGAAGTTCAACCCCGCGTTCGTCGGCCTGGTCGGCCGCACGGAGGAGATCTCCGCGGCCGACATGCGCGCGTTCGCCGACTTCATCCTCACCGTCACGTACCCGCCGAACCCGATCCGCGCGCTCGACAACTCGCTCACCGCGAACGAGCAGGAGGGACGCGACATCTACTTCGGGCCGATCACCGACGTGCTGTTCAACTGCAACGGCTGCCACACGCTGAACCCGACCGTGAACTCCACGCCGGACGGCAGCTTCTCGGTGAACACCGGCTTCTTCGGCAGCGACGGCTTCGGGACGTTCGAGGGCGAGTCGCAGATGTTCAAGGTCGCCCACCTGCGCAACGTCTATCAAAAAGTCGGGATGTTCGGCATCGCGCCGAGCCCGCACCTCGGACCACAGGTGCGCGGCTTCGGCGTGCTGCACGACGGCAGCGTCGACACCGTGTTCAACTTCCTGTCGGCGGCAGTCTTCTCGCTGACCAACACGCAGCAGAACCGCCTGCAGCGCTTCGTGCTCGCGTTCGACTCGAACCTGAAGCCCGCCGTCGGCCAGCAGGTGACGCTGTCGAGCGCGGTCAACAACACCGCGGCGAACAACCGCGTCACGCTGCTCAACGCGCGTGCCGCGGCCGGCGACTGCGACCTGATCGTCCGGACCGTGATCGGCGGCGAGCTCCGCGGCGGCGTGCGCCTGCCCGACGGCACCTTCCAGCTCGACCGCGAGGACGATGCCACGCTCACCGACGCGCAGCTCCGCGCGATGGCCATCCTGCCCGGGCAGGAGGTCACCTGGACGTGCGTGCCGCGCGGCTCGGGCGAGCGCATCGGCGTCGATCGCGACGAGGACGGCTTCTTCGACCACGACGAGCTCGATGCGGGGAGCGATCCGGCCGACCCGACGAGCTTCCCCGGCGCGGTCGGGATCAGCGGCATGCGTACGGCCGCGCTCACGCTGAACGACGACCCGACCCCTCCGCTCGATCCGCGCCGGCGCAGGATCCGCTTCCGCTCGGCGGGCAAGGGGAGCGAGGCGAGCGGCGTCATCCTGCCCGGCCCGGGCAGCATCGGCGACCCGACGCAGAACGGCGCGAGCGTGACCGTGTACCGAGCCGATGGGCTGGGCACGCCGGTGACGATCGACCTGCCCGCGGCGCGCTGGCGCGCCAGCGGCGGCGCCACCGTGACGCGCTACGTGTACGGCGATCCGCGGGGCGTCGACGGCCCGATCCGCTCGGTGACCGTCACCGCGAGCTCGCTCAGCCTGCGCGGGCAGGGAGAGCAGCTGCTGTCGCTCGCGAGCGCGCCGCAGAACGAGGTGGCGCTGCGGGTGCAGCTCGGCTCGCTCGTGCAGCTCTGCGCCTCGGCACCCGCCAAGGCGACGGGCAATCCACCCTCGACGGCGAAGAACGACACGACGGCCAAGTTCGTCGGCACGCCGAACACCCCGGCGCCGGCGACGTGCCCGCCGCTGCCGGTACCCGGATCGGCCTCGCGGGCGTTCCTCGTCGAGACGCCGACGCTAGTGGACTTCTAGCGACGCC
>JBFMAS010000112.1:0-2464 GCA_040755575.1 Thermodesulfobacteriota bacterium | reverse complement strand
CGAACGCGGATGCTCGTGCGGCTCCGGGGTGAGAACGGCCACCAATCCAGCCTCGTCGGCTTCCGAGACCGCCACGGACGCGGCGACTGGCATGAGCGCTACCCCTGGTGAGAAATGCGGGCTAGGCCGCCTGCTCTTGGCACGCATCGCGGGCGCTGGCAGTGTCGCCTCGCGGTGGCGGACGGCTACGAGACGCTGAGCGGCGAGCGGCACACGGTCTACCGCCTCGCTGACGGCCTGCTGCTCGTTTTCAAGCCGCGCGGTCATCGCGAGGACGTGCACGCGCATCCGCACCCGCAGCGGCTGCGCGTGCTGCGCGGTGCTCTGGTCGTCCGCACGGCGCGCGCGGCGGTGACGCTCGACGCGGACAGCCCGCCGCTCACGCTCGCGCCCGGTCGACACCATGCGACCGAGGCGCTGGCCGACACCTGGCTCGTCGCGGAGGCGGTGGGAAAGAGGAGGGGACGATGATCCAACGAGCCGCCAGGCTCGCAGGCCGCTATCGCGTCGACGACGGGCGGCGCTTCCGTCTGCGCGACGTCGATCCCGGCGACACCAACGGGCTGCGCTCCAAGTCCGCGGCGAAGGAGACGCTGCGCGAGGGCGTCGCGATGCTGGCCGAGCAGCAGGACAAGCTCTACGCGCAGGACCGCTGGGCGGTGCTGCTGATCTTTCAGGCGATGGACGCGGCCGGCAAGGACAGCACGATCGAGCACGTCATGACGGGCGTCAACCCGCAGGGCGTCCAGGTGCATGCGTTCAAGGCGCCGTCCGAGGAGGAGCTCGACCACGACTACCTCTGGCGAACCACGAGCCGCCTGCCCGAGCGCGGCCGGATCGGCATCTTCAACCGCTCGTACTACGAGGAGGTGCTGGTCGTGCGCGTGCATCGCGAGGTGCTCGCCCGCGAGAAGCTTCCGGCGCAGCTCGTCACGCGCGACATCTGGCGGCAGCGCTTCGAGGACATCAACGCCTTCGAGCGTTACTTGACGCGCAACGGCGTCGTCGTGCGCAAGTTCTTCCTGCACGTCTCGCGCGAGGAGCAGCGCCGCCGCTTCCTCTCCCGGCTCGACGAGCCGGAGAAGAACTGGAAGTTCTGCCTCGGCGACGTGCGCGAGCGCGACCATTGGGACGCCTACATGGCGGCCTACGAGGACGCGATCCGCCACACCAGCACGCCGCACGCTCCCTGGTACGTGATTCCCGCCGACCACAAGTGGTTCACGCGCATCGCGGTCGCCGCGGCCGTCGTCGACACGCTGCAGGGGCTCGGGCTGGCGTACCCGAAGGTCGACGAGAGCAAGCGCCGCGAGCTCGACGAGGCGCGCCGCATCCTGCGCATGGAGGAGCGCACCGGCCGGGCGCAGGCCGAGCCGCGCAGGCGCGCGGGGGCGAAGCGGTCGTGAGGGACCGTCGGCGGCCGCCGTCGGCGAGCTTCCTCAAGCCCGGCCGCCGTGGCGGCCGATGACTGCTCCGTGCGCGCTGAGCACCGCCAATCCACCGCGCGCCCGGGAGACCCCCCATGACGACGGCGCACGCTGCGGAGTACGACCACATCGGCGACCGCTACTCGGAGGCGAAGACCGCGCCCTTCCGCGTGCACCTCGAGGCGCACACCCTCGAGAAGCTCGCCGGCGACGTGCGCGGCGCGCGCGTCCTCGACCTCGCCTGCGGTGACGGGTTCTATGGCCGCCGCCTGATGCGCCTCGGCGCCGCCGAGACGGTCGGCGTCGACGCCTCGATCGAGATGGTCGCGCTCGGGCGCCGGGCCGAGGCGCGAGAGCCGCTCGGCTGCCGCTACGTCCACGCCGACGTCAATCACGTCGGCCGGATCGGCCAGTTCGACCTCGTCGTTGCCGCGTACCTGCTGAACTACGCGAGCTCGCGCGACGAGCTGCGCCGCCTGTGCGCCGCCGTCGTCCGCAACCTGCGCTCGGGCGGCCGCGTCGTCGGCGTCAACGACCATACGGTCGACGGCGCGAGCGGGACACGCGACTTCGCCGCGCACCACTTCCGCAAGACCGGCCCCGAGCCCTACTGCGAGGGCAGCCCGATCACGTACGAGTTCCTGCTCCCCGAGGGGCGGAGCTTCGCGATCACCAACTACTACTGGCGCCCCGAGACGTACGCCGAGGAGCTGCAGGCGGCGGGCCTGCGCGACGTCGCGTGGCACCGCTTCGAGCTGTCGCCGGAGGGTGCGCGCAGCCTCCCGCGCGGCCACTTCGCGGACCTGCTCGAGGCGGCGCCGCTCGCCGCGTTCGTCGCGCACAAGCCGTAGCGCCGTCGTCGACGGTCAGCTCCTGCCGAGCGCCCTGCTGCGCCGGTCGATCTCCTCAGCGGAGACGTCCTCGACGTGCGTCGCGAGCCACCACTGGTTGCCGGCCGCGTCCTTCACCCCGGCGCTGCGGTCGCCGTAGAACTGGTCCGCCGGCTCACGCAGCGACGTCGCACCCGCCTCGAGCGC
>JBFMAS010000111.1:0-12420 GCA_040755575.1 Thermodesulfobacteriota bacterium | reverse complement strand
TTCGCGGCCGGCCTCGGCGGCGAAGCGGTGCAGCCGCTCGATCTCGCCGCGCAACGCGTCGAGCGCGCGTGGCGCCGCGATCCAGCCGTCCGCCGTGCGCGCGACACGGCGCAGCGCCGCCTCGCTCGCGCCGCCGAGCCAGATCGGCGGGTGCGGCCGCTGCACCGGCTTCGGGAAGAAGGCCGCGTCCTCGAGCCGGACCCAGCGGCCGCGGAAGGTGACGCGCTCCTCGCTCCACAGCGCGCGCAGCGCGGCGAGGTACTCGTCGGTGCGCCGCCCGCGCTCGCGGAACGGGACGCCCAGCAGCTCGAACTCCTCGACCAGCCAGCCGGACGCGAAGCCGACCAGCAGGCGGCCGCCGGACAGCACGTCGAGCGTCGCCAGCGCCTTCGCGAGCGGGACCGGCTGGTGGTAGGGCAGCACCATCACCGACGAGCCGACGCGGACGCGCGTCGTGCGCGCCGCGACCCAGGCGAGCGTCGTCACGACGTCGAGGATCGGCTCGTCGACCGGGTACGGGAAGCGCCCGCCGTAGGGGTACGGCGTGCGGATCTCGCTCGGGAAGATCAGGTGCTCGGCCGTCCACACGACGTCGTAGCCGAGGCGATCCGCCGCCTGCGCGACGCGCGCGATCCGCTCACCGACGTCGGCGCCGCGTGCCGGCGGCCCGAACTGCGGCAGCAAGGCGCCGAACTGCATCGTCAAGCACCGAGGTCGCTTCGGGCCTGCATCTCGAAGGTGTTGCGCAGCGGCCCGAGGAGCCCGATGCGGACGAACGCCTGGTAGAGGTAGTCGGTCGCCGCGCGCCCGTCGCCCGGGCGCAGCACGTCGACGACGCGGATGCCGAACTCCGGATGCCGCTCCGCGATCCTGCCCACGTGGGCGAGACGCGCCTCCCAGGCGGCGACGCTCTCCGTCATGAAGCCGGCGTGATCGATCCAGTCGCCTTCGACGCGCTCGAGCCGCTCGAGCGCTTCGCCCAGCGCGGGGTCCGCCACGCGCAGCCGGTCGAACGCCTCGAACAGCGCGGTCGCTGCGGGCACCGGGCGGAAGTACAGGGCGGCCGCGTGCATGTCCTCACCGAGCCGATAGCCCAGCAGGTACGGCTTGGCGACGAACTTCGTCCACGGGAAGAGCTCGTCGATGCAGCGCTCGATCGCCGGCAGCCGCTCCGGCGGAACGGCATAATTGACGTGGTTCCAGCGGTGCCCGGAGTCCATCGCGATCCCTCCCCGGCCTCCCGGTGGCGCGGCCGCGTCGCAGTATAGGCGCCTCCCGGCGACCGCGACAAGCCGAGTCACGCGGCGGCGCCGGCCGGTGCGCCGGGGACGAGCAGCGTGCCGGGCAGCTCGCCGGTCGGCTCGCCTCCGCACACCACCTCGCGCCCCGCGACCAGGACGTGCTCGATCCCCTCCGCTCGCGCCACGTAGCGGGTGGCGCCCCCCGGCAGGTCGCGCACGCGCTCCGGCGGCCGCATCGCGACCCGCGTCGGGTCGAAGCAGGTGACGTCGGCGACCGCGCCCGGCACCAGCCGCCCGCGGCCGGGGATGCCGTAGACGTCGGCCGGCATCGAGCTCAGGCGCCGCACCGCCTCCTCGAGCGTGAAGACGCCGCGCTCGCGCGTCCAGTGGCCGAGGAGGTGGGTCGCGTAGCCCGCGTCGCACAGGATCGCGACGTGCGCGCCCGCGTCGGACAGCGCGATCAGCGACTCGGGCTCGCGCAGCAGCGCCGCGACCCGCTGCTCGTCGTCGTTCATCAGCACCATCGAGAAGCGCGCGGCGAGCCCGTCCTCCGCGGCCAGGTCGAGCAGCGCGTCGATCGCGTCGCCGCCCCGCTCGCGCGCGACGTCCTGCAGCGAGCGCCCGAGGAGCCGCGCGTGCTGCGCCTGCCCCGACTCCTCGAGCACCAGCGCGTCCCAGCGCCTGCGCGACGGAGACTCCGGACGGCCGAGCGCCGCCGCCCGCACCTCGGCGCGGAAGCCCGAATCGCGGAGCAGGTCGAGCCGTGCGCGAAGCCCGCTCGCGGCGCGAAAGCGCCGCCACGCGGGGATCGCGTCGAGCGAGGCGCAGCCGACCTCGAGGTCGAAGTCGAAGCGCATCGGCCGACAGGACACCTGCGGGAAGACGCGCGCGCCGCGCGCGTGCCCGTCGCGCACGGCGGCGAACAGCGGCTCCCAGACGCCGTCGCGGTCCGGCAGGTCGAGGACCGCGCTGAAGCTGACCGGCCGCCCGCTCGCCGCCGCCAGCTCCTGCAGGAAGGCGAGCTCGTCGGCAGCGATCGGAAAGGTCTGCGGCGTGATCTCGAGGATGCCCTGCCCCCCCTCGGCCATCGCGTGCACCAGCGCGCGCAGCTCGTCGCGCGTCGCCGCACGGCTCGGCACCGGCCGCCCGCCCTCGCCGACATGCCCGGTCGACGCGGAGGTGGCGAAGCCGAGCGCCCCCGCACGCATCCCCTCGCGCACGAGCGACGCCATCGCAGAGACCTCGTCGTCGGTCGCGGGGCGCGCGTACGCCTCGTCGCCGAGCACGTGGATGCGCAGCGACGAGTGCCCGAGCAGCACGCCGACGTTCAGCGCACGCGGACGCGCGCGCAGCATCGCGAGGTACTCCGGCACGCTTTCCCACGACCACTCGACGCCGTCGCGCAGCGCGGCCCACGGCATCCCCTCCACGTGCTCGAGCATGCGCAGCAGGCGCTCGCGGCGCTCGGGCGCGCACGGCGCGAGCGCGAAGCCGCAGTTGCCCACGACGACCGACGTCACGCCGTGCCAGCACGAGGGTGTGAGCAGCGGGTCCCAGGTGAGCTGGGCGTCGTAGTGCGTGTGCACGTCGATGAAGCCGGGTGCGACCACGAGACCGCCGACGTCGAGCTCGCGGTCGGCGCGTACGCCGCGCGCATCGACCGACAGCACGCGACCCGCGTCGACGACGACGTCGGCGCGGCGCGGGGGCGCGCCCGTGCCGTCGCAGAGCAGGCCGCCGCGCAGCACGAGATCGGGCACCCGGACCGCTTCGCGCTTCGCGCCGCCGCGGTCAAGGCCTTGCGCGCGTCTCGCGCACGCGCCGTGCGCGCTGCGCGGCGCCTCACACGAAAGTCGTAGTTTCGGCGCGTCGACACCGAAAAATCACCCGATCGCGCGACTACAACCCGAGCCCGGCAAACGCGATGGTGCCGCTCGTGCAGTACCGGGTGGGGTTGGTCGGGGCTCTCGTTCTCGGTGTCGCGCTCGCGTCGCCGTCCGCGCGCGTGGAAGCCGGCTGCGGCTGCGACAAGCCCCCGCCTCCTCCGGCCGCCGTGCGCCCCGCGTTCGCGTCGCCCGGAAGCAGCGTGACGCTGTTCGCGAGCGGGCTCCGTGCCGGCCGGCGCTACGTCGTGACCTTCGGCGAGCGGCACGCGGTGCCCGCGACCGCGACCGTGCGACGCGACCTCGCCGACGGCGTCGCCAAGCCGCAGCTGGTGGTGAACGTCCCCGACGTGCCGATCGGGCCAACGAGCATCACGGTCGCACGCCGCGGCCAGCGCGTCCTGGCGATCGGCGACGACGACTTCACGGTGCTGCAGCCCGCCCTGCGGCTCGAGGAGCAGGACGCGGCGCTGCTCGTGCGCTGCTACTCCGCCGCGGTGAGCGCGGACGGGACGGTGTACCTGCCGCTCGACATCGGCGCGATCAAGGAGCGCATGCTGTTCAGCGGCGTCGGCGAGAGCTTCCCGTTGCTCTTCTCCGCCGACGACGTGGTGATCTACAACGCGCAGGGCTTCGTGATGCAGCTCCTGACGGGGCAGCGCGGGCTCTACGAGATCCGCGACGTCGGCTCGCCGGACAGCTTCGAGCTGACGTACGACCGGCACGAATTCGTCACCTACCAGCAGGAGCACGTGCACGACGGCGCGCTCGCGCTCGATCCCTCGGACCCGGCCTGGCACGTCGACGGCACGCCGCACGTCGACCACGACCGCCTGGTGGTCGCGATCGACGGCGAGATCGAGGGCCGCGGACGGTCGTCCGGCGGCAGCACGCCGCGCTTCGACCTGAGCATCGTCACCGTGCTCGCCGACCGCGACGGCGAGCCCGAGCCTCGTGTCGTCCAATGGGGCCGGAGCTGCTTCCCGGGCAGCTCGAAAGGAACAGAGCACGACTGATCGTCCCGCCCCCGGCCGGGATCGGCGCGCGCTCCTCGCAGGCGACGCGCCGACCATGACGCACGGCGCCGACCACGCGAGCGCCGTGTCGTGCGAGATGGCAGCAGACGGCGAGAGGTCCGTGATGAGCCTCCGCGAACCCGCTCAAGGAACGGCCCCGGTCGAGCCGATGTTCAGACGAGCACGCGTTCTGCCGAACGGGCTGCTGAACATGCCGCGACGATCCTCCACGCAACCGACCGAGCACACCATCCTGGTCGTCGACGACCAGGAAGAGACGCTCATCTCGGTGGGCAACCTGCTGCACAAGCAGGGGCACGAGGTGCTGCTGGCCGAGAGCGGCGAGCGCGCACTCGAGCTGATCCGCGAGCGCGAGCTGCACCTGATCCTGGTCGACTACTTCATGCCGCGCATGACGGGCGAGGAGCTCGTGCGCGAGATCCGGGTCTTCGATCCGCTCGTGCAGATCATCCTGCAGACGGGCTACTCCGGGAACAAGCCGCCGCGCGAGATGCTCGCCGAGCTCGACATCCAGGGCTACCACGACAAGGCGAACGGCCCCGAGGAGCTCCTGCTCTGGGTCGACGTCGGCCTGAAGGCCTACCGCCTGATCAAGCGGCTGCGCGAGCGCGAGCGCCTGCAGGCGGAGCTGGTCGCCAACGTGTCGCACGAGTTTCGCACGCCGCTCAACGTGATCAGCGGCTACAGCGAGCTGTTGATCGACGGCCAGTTCGGCAAGCTGCCGATCGAGGCGCTGGAGCCGCTGCGCGCCGTCGAGGAGGCGAGCCGCAACCTCGCCGAGCTCGTGTCGGACTTCCTGAGCTACGCGCGCATCGAGGCCGGCGTGCAGGCGGTCGGCGAGCAGCGCATCGCCGTCGACGACCTGGTCGCCGAGCTGTCACGGCTCGCGCGCGTGCTGCTCGAGGAGAAGCCGGTCGAGTTCCGCGTCGACGTGGAGGACGCGCCGGAGCTGCTGGTCACCGACTCCGTCAAGCTACGAACGATCCTCCGCAACCTGATCACCAACGCCGCGAAGTTCACCCGCGAGGGCTCGATCAAGCTCGGCATCCACCGCCGGGACGGGCAGATCGCGTTCGTCGTCGAGGACACCGGCCCGGGGATCCGCGGCGAGGACCTGGAGGTGATCTTCGAGCCCTTCCGCCAGGCGGAGGAGGTCGCCGAGCGCGCGCAGGGCGGCATCGGCCTCGGCCTGACGCTCGCACGCCGCCTCGCCTGGCTCCTCGGCGGCGACCTCGGCGCGCGCAGCGAGATCGGCCGCGGCTCGATCTTCACCTTGCTGCTGCCCGGGCGGATCGCGGCGAGCCGGGAGGCGGTCGCGCCCGCCGCCAGCGGCGATCGCCCCGTCGATCCGACGGGCCTCGCCTGACGGCGCTCTCGAGCGGGACGAGGACCGTGCCCGGGCTGACGACGCGGCACGCATCGACGTCCCTCGCGGCGCGCGTGGGGCTCGCCGCGCGCCAGCACGCCACGGTGATCGTCGCGGCGAGCCCGGTCGTCGCGGCCGTCCTCTACACGCTCGCGACGCCGCCCTTCACGCTCGCCGCGCTGGCCTGGGTCGTGGCGGGCACGCTGCTCGCAGGGGCGGAGCGCGCCTCGCCGCCGCGCGCCTTCCTGCACGGCGCGCTCTTCGGCTTGCTCATCGCCTGCGGCATCACGTCGTGGGCGCCGGGCGCGGCGGCCGCGTACTTCGGCGGCAGCCGCGTCGCGGCGGCCTCGTTCGCGCTCGCGGTGTGGCTCGTGTTCTCGGCGCTGCCCTACGGGCTGCTGACGCTCGCGTACCGGCTGATCGCGCCCCGCGTGCCCGGCTGGAGCGTCCCGCTGTGCGCCGCGTGGCTCTGGGTCGCGTGCGAGTGGCTGCGCACGGTGCTTCTCACCGGCTTGCCGTGGGGCTTCCTCGCCCACACGCAGTGGCGCGCGACCACGCTGCTGCAGGTCGCGGACCTGGGCGGCGTGTACGCGGTGTCGTTCGTCGTCGCCTACGCCGGCACGGCTCTCGTACGCGGCATGCTGGCGCTCCCGGCGCGCGAGCGTCCGGCGTCGGCGATCGTGCTGCAGACCTGGCTGCCCGCCGCGGGCCTGGTCGTGGCGGTGCTGCTCTACGGCGAGTCTCGGCTCTCCGCCCTCGCCCCGGACGCGCGCGCGAGCGCTTCCGCGCGGCAGGTGGCGATCGTCCAGGTCGACGCCCCCGCCCGTCTGCACTGGCAGCGCGCCGCCGCGATGCGCACCGTCGCCCTCTACGCCGCCGAGACGCGCGCCACGCCGGGCGCCGCGCTCGTCGTCTGGCCCGAGAGCGCCGTCGCCTTCTATCCCGACGAGGACGCCCTGCTGCGCACGCAGCTCGCCCAGGTCGCGCGCGCGAGCGGCGCGCCGCTCCTGTTCGGCGCCTCGCGGCGCGCCGCCGACGGCAGCGCGCGCAACGCGGTCTTCCTGCTCGACGAGCGCGGCGCGATCCGCGGCTCGTACGACAAGCAGCGGCTCCTTCCCTTTGCGGAGTACGATCCGCTCGACACGAGCGCCCCGGCGCGCGGGCTCGCATACGCGGCCGGAGGTCTCGCCGCGCCGATCGACGCCGCCGGCATGCACCTCGGAGCGCTCGTCTGCTACGAGGCGCTCTTTCCGGCGCTCGCTCGGGCTCGCGTGCTCGAAGGCGCCGACGTCCTGGTCAACCTGTCGAACGACGCATGGCTCGACGGCGGCGACGGCGCCGCCCGCGCGCAGCACTTCGCGATGACGGTCTTCCGCGCGATCGAGACGCGCCGGCCGCTGGTGCGCGCCTCGGCGGGCGGCATCTCGGGCGCCGTCGCCGCGACCGGCGAGGTGCAGGACGCGCTTCCGGCGGGCCGCGGCACGCTGCGCGTGGCGGTCGCTCCGGGCGCGGGATCGACGGCCTACGTGCGCTTCGGCGACGCGTGGATCGCGCTCGGCGGGCTGCTCGTCGGCGCGCTCGTCGTGTCGCCGCGGAGGCGGCCGTGTTGAGCTCGCGCACCCGCCAGCTGCGGCGTGCGACGGTCGCGACGGCCGGGCTCTTCCTCGTGCTGTTCGCCGTGATCGCCGTCACGTCGCTCGGCTGGATCGGCACCACCTTCCCCGGCTTCTTCGTGATGGCGAACCGCGTGATCCCGTCGATCGCGCTGCCCGAGTGGCGCGACGACCCGGGCCGGCTGTTCCAGCACCAGGTGCTCGCGGTCGACGGCGTCCCGGTCTCGAGCGCAGACCAGGTGTACGAGGCGGTCGCCGCGCGGCCGGCCGGCACGCCGATCACGTACGGGCTGCGCAGCCCGGGCGGCGCGGTGCACGACGCGACCGTCGTCTCGCAGACCTTCTCGCGCACGGACTTCGCGCTGCTGTTCGGCGCCTACCTGGTCAACGGCGTCGCCTTCCTCGCGATCGGCCTGCTCGTCTTCCTGCTCAAGCCCGACGACCGCCCGAGCCGCGCGCTGTTCGCCGCGACCACGACCACCAGCGTCTTCATCGTCACCGCCGCCGACCTCTACGGTCCGCACTGGTTCTTCCGCCTGCACGTGCTCGCCGAGTCGCTGCTCGCGGCGTCGTTCCTGCACCTCGCGCTGGTGTTCCCGACCGATCGCCTGCGCGGCCGGCGGAAGTCCGTGCTGATCGCCGTCTACGCCCCCTTCCTGGCGCTCGCGGCGTGGTACGAGACCGTGCTCGGCTCGCCGTCGGCCTACACGGCGGCGCACCTCGTCGCCTCGGCCGCGCACGGCCTCGCCGGGATGACGCTGATCGCGGTCGTCGTGCACGACTTCCTGTCGAGCCCGTCGGCGCTCGTGCGCCGGCGCATCGGCGTCGTCGCCGTCGGCGCCTTCGCGGGTCTCGTCGTCCCGGTCGGCCTGATGGCGGGCTCGGCGCTGGTCGGCGGCGGCGTCGCGCTCAACGCCGGCGCCATCACCGCGTTCCTGTTTCCGCTCAGCATCGGCTACGCGATCGTCAAGCGCGACCTCTTCGAGATCGACGTCCTGCTGCGCCGCGCCCTCACCTACGCGATCGTGGTCGCGGCGAGCGTGCTCGTCTACTTGACGATGTTCGCGCTGTTCGGCGCGCTCGTCCCTTCGTGGACCTCGTGGTCCTTCTGGTCGCTCGTCTGGGCCACGCTGAACCTGGCGATGGTCTACCTCTTCACCTGGCTCCGGGCGCGCGTGCAGGATGCCGTCGACCGGGTCTTCTTCCGCAAGGCGTACGACCCCGAAGCCGTCCTCGCCGAGCTCAGCCACGAGCTCGCGTGCGCCCGCTCGACCGAGCAGGTCGGCTTGCAGACGGCGCGCGTGCTCGGACGGACGTTCTGGCCCCGCAGCGTCGCGCTGCTGGTCCGCGGCGAGGACGCGCTGCTGCACGACTCGAGCCCCGGCGACGCGCGCCCACCGGTCGCGCTGCGCGGCAGCATTCGCGAGCGCCTCGCCGCGGGCGAGATCCTCGCACGCTACGAGTGGGAGGACGGCACGGGACACGCGCTGCCCGGCATCTGGCGGACGCTCGACGCCGACGTGCTCGTGCCGATCCGGCAGGGCGACGGCGGCCTCGACATCCTCGCGCTCGGCGCCAAGGCATCGGGGCGGCCGTACAACGTGCTCGACATCTCTCTGCTGCGCACGGCGGCGAACCAGATCGCGCTCGCGCTCGGCACCGCGGCCGCGTTCGCCCAGCTCGCGGCGCTCAACTCGCGCCTCGAGGAGGAGGTCCGCGCGCGGACGCGCGAGCTCGGCGCGACCAACGTCGAGCTCAACGAATCGCTCGGGAAGCTGCGCACCGCCTACGAGAAGCTCGAGGCGAGCCAGCGGAGCCTGACGCGCGCCGACCGTCTCGCGACGCTCGGCCGGCTGACCGCCGGCATCGCGCACGAGCTCAACACGCCGCTCGGCGGCGTCTTGAACGCGCTCAAGATCCTCACCGACCTCGGCAACGAGTACGCGCAGGCGATCGACGACCCGAGCGTGACGTCGAGCGACCACCACGAGATCGCCACGGAGATCGTCGAGACCGCGCAGACCGCGGCGGGCTGGGCGCGCAAGGCGGCGTCTTTCGTCAGCAAGGTCAAGGTGCACGGCCGCGATCCCGGCGACGGCGCACCCGAGCCGTTCTCGATCGGCGCCATCGTCGACGAGATCCGCGCGCTGCTCGCGCACCGGCTGCGCACCTCGGGCTGCCGCGTCGAGTACGCCGAGCACCCGCGCGGCCTGCAGGTCCTCGGCTCGCAGGCGCGTCTCGCGCAGGTGCTGACCAACCTGATCGGCAACGCGCTCGACGCGTACGAGGACCGCGGCACGCCGGCGGGCGCCGTCGAGGTCGAGGCGCGGCGCGAGGACGACCGCGTCGTGGTGACGGTGACCGACTGCGCAGGCGGCATTCCGGAGGAGGTGCTGCCGCGCATCTTCGACGAGCTGTTCACCACCAAGGAGCGCGGCCGCGGCACGGGCCTCGGACTGTGGATCGCGCGCAACCTCGTCGAGCAGCAGTTCGGCGGTACGCTCACCGTCGCGACGACACGAGGCGTCGGCAGCCGCTTCACCATCGTGCTGCCGGAGCAGCACGTGCAGAGCGTGCCGTCGAGGACGCCGCGCGAGGCGGACGACGGCGGCGCCAACGCGCCCGTCGCACGCTACCTCGCGTCCGCATCCGAGCGCGGCACGTCGCGGCCGTAGAACGCGAGCGCCGCCGCCCAGCGGTTTCTCACCTCGAGCTTGTCGAAGATGTTGGTCAGGTGCGTCTTCACCGTCTGCTCGCTCAGGCAGAGCTTCTCGGCGATGCCGCGGTTGCTGATCCCGAGGGCGACGTAGCCCAGCACCTGGCGCTCGCGACGCGTGAGCGCGGCGAGCGGGCTCGCGGGGCCGCCCGCCTCGCGGCTCCGCTGGAAGGTCTCGAAGATGCGCCGCGGCAGGCCCGGGTCGATCCACACGCCGCCGGCCGCCACCGTGCGCACCGCGTCGACGATCGCGGCGAGCCGCGTCGACTTCAGCACGTAGCCGCTCGCGCCGCCCTCGGCTGCACGCTGGGCGATCTCCTGCGTCGCGAAGCCCGACAGCACGATGACCTGCGTCGCCGGGCACGCCCGGCGCAGCTCGCGCACGAGCGCGGCGAAGTCCTTGACGCGCGGCATCCGGTAGTCGAGCAGCACGACGTCCGGGCGCAGCCGCTCGACCGCGGCGCACACGTCGTGCCCGTCCGCCGCCTCGCCGACCACCTGCAGATCGCCCTCGCGCGGGATCGCGATCTTGAGCATGTCGCGGAACATCGTGTGGTCGTCGGCGACGAGGACGCGGATCATCGCAGCCGCTCGGGAGCAAGTCTCGTTCCCCGCGCGCGTCGCGTCCCAGCGTCGCGCGACGCGGCTCGAGAGTCACGCCGGTGACGCAGCGCCCAGAATGCGACGCCGTAGCGCGCTCGCCTTGGCGTCGGCGAAGCCGTCCGCGACGCGCCAGGAGCTGGACCGAGGCCCGCACCTTGCGCGCGCGCAGCGCGCGGCTTTGCCGCGTGGGGTGAGGCACGCCCCTCGTCGAACTACACCGGCTCGGCGCGTCCCCAGTAGTTGAAGGTGAACGGCCGGGGACCCGGCAGGTACATCGTCTCGAGGTCGACGCGGAAGCCGGCGTCGCGGAGCAAGGCGTCGATCGAGCGGTTCAGGTTGCAGCCGCCGCCGATCACGCCCCACACGCCGTTCAAGCGGTCCTGCCAGCGCGCGACGCTCGGGTCCGGCGCGCGGCCGTGCTCGGAGAACAGCAGCACGCCGCCCGGGGCGAGCACACGGCGCATCTCGCCGAGCGCCTTCTCGACGCCCGGGATGGTGCACAGCGTGTAGGTCGTCAGCACGGTGTCGACCGATGCGTCGTCGAGCGGGATCTGCTCGCCCGGCAGGTCGAGGAACTCGACCTCGATCCCCGCCGCACGCGCGCGCTGCGCCGCGATCCTGCGCATCTCCGGCGAAGGCTCGAGGCCCCAGAGCTTGTCGACGCGGTCGCGGTCGTAGAACTCGAGATTCAGCCCGGAGCCGATGCCGATCTCGAGCACGCGGCCGCGCGCCTGCGGCACCACCTTGCGACGCTGCATCGTGATCGGCTTCTGGCGCATCGCGAAGTCGATCAGCGTCGGTAGCAGGTAGCGCTCGTAGAGCCCCATCTCTGCCTCCCTACTGGACCGGCGCGCAACTTCCAATGCCGGGCCCTTTGCGGAAGCATGCCGCAATGCCGAGGGTCCGAGCCGGAGCCCTGCACGACGCGCCGATCGCCGAGCGGGTGCGCCGTCTCGACTGGCCCGCGCTCGGCGCGGCGCTGACCGAGCGTGGCTGGGCGAAGACGCCGCGCCTGCTGACGCCGGCCGAGTGCCGCGAGATCGTCCTGCTCGACGCCGACGACGCCCGCTTCCGCTCGCGCATCGACATGGCGCGCCACCGCTTCGGCGAGGGCCGCTACGGCTACTTCGCGCACCCGCTGCCGCGGCTCGTGACGGCGCTTCGGCGTGCGCTCTACCGCGAGCTCGCCCCCGTGGCGAACCGCTGGATGGAGCTGCTCGGCATCGCGACGCGCTACCCGGCGCGTCTCGACGGCTTCCTCGCGCGCTGCGCGGAGCACGGCCAGCACAGGCCGACCCCGCTGCTGCTGCGCTACGAGGCCGGCGGCTACAACTGCCTGCACCAGGACCTCTACGGCGACGTCGCCTTCCCGCTGCAGGCGACGTGCTTCCTGAGCGAGCCCGGCGTCGACTACGGCGGCGGGGAGTTCCTGCTCGTCGAGCAGCGCCCGCGTGCGCAGTCGCGCGGCGAGGCGATCGCCGCCGCGCAGGGGGAGACGCTGCTCTTCGCCAACGCGCTGCGGCCGCTCGCGACGCGCCGCGGGCACGTGCGCGCGAACCTGCGCCACGGCGTCGGCACGGTCGCCTGGGGCGAGCGCTGGGCGCTCGGCGTGATCTTCCACGACGCGCGCTGAGCAATCTTCCGTGTGGACGCAACATTTCATCAGCTCTTCACCAAATCGTCATTGCGCGCAACGGCATCCGCGTTAGGTTGTGCCCTTCTCCCAAACGACGAGAGGTGTCCATGACGGCTTCGGCAGAGCGTGCGACGAATTCGCTGGCCTTGGTGCATCATCTGGTCCGCTTTCCAGAAGACCTGCGAGACATCCGTCGCCTGCAGCGCCGCTTCCGCCTGTCGGCGGACGAGGCGGCGCGAGCCCTCGAGGACTGGCGGCGCTACGAGGAGGAGCGCAGCACCGCGCTGTCGCATTAGTGCCGGTGCTCGGCCGCGCATGCGCGCGC
>JBFMAS010000110.1:0-9068 GCA_040755575.1 Thermodesulfobacteriota bacterium | reverse complement strand
GGCGGTGCGGGCGGCGCCTCGACGACGACGTCCGTCGCGGCGAGCTTCGCGACGCGCGCGACGACCTCGAAGCGCAGCCGCTTGCTCGCGACGCGGAACTCGTCGCCGTTCTTGATCCTGGTCGGCGCGGCGAGCTTGACGTACGTGCCGTTCGTGCTGCCGAGGTCGAACACGGCGAGCCCGGCGCCGTCGGGCCGGATCTGCGCGTGGCGGCGCGACAGGCTCAGGTCCGCCGGGTCGAGCGTCACCTCGGAGCGCCGGCCGACGAACACGCCGCGGTCGCCGATCGGGTAGGTCGCCTGGTAGACGCCGTCGGGGTTGTGGTGCGCGATCGCCCAGCGGCCGTCCTTCTTGCCGACGACGAGGATCTGCGAGCCCACCCAGATCGCGTCGCCCTCGCCCACCGGACGCCCGTCGACGCCTTGCGCACGCAGCCACACGCCGGAGCCGGCGCCCGTGTCCTGCAGGACGTAGCCGTCGCCCTGCTTGACGATCTGCGCGTGCTGGTCCGCCATGTACACGTCGCTCGGGAAGCTCACGTCGGCGCCCTGCCGCCCGATCGACACGGCGTCCTTGCTGGTCGGGAAGGTCTCCTCGACGCTGCCGTCGGGGTTGAGCGACACCACCTGCGCACCCATCTCGGTCGGACGCGCGTCGGCCGGCTCGGTCGGCATCGGCGGCACCACGGCCGCCGGAGCGGCCGCCTGCGGCGCGACCTCCGCCGCCGCGAGGCCCTTGCGGCTCGCGATCAGGTTCACCACCTCGACCGCCTCGACCATCGCCGCCTTGATGTTGCGCTTGAGCGTCACCTGCTCGTAGGTGTTCGAGTCGTTGAAGTCGGTGCAGCGCAGGAACTTCGGGCCGCGCGCGTCGCCGACCAGGTACACGCCGGGCAGCGACGTCTCGCCCTCGTGGTTGACCAGCATCAGCGGCCGGTTGTTGACCATCGGGACCTTGACGCCGCAGCCCTGCAGCAGGCGGATCGGCAGGTCCTCGCCGATGCACGCGACCACCATGCTCTTCGGGAACTCGAGGTGCACCGTCTCGGTGGGGCGCTTGTCGGCGCTCTTCCGGTCGATCCGCACCGACAGGTAGTCCTGCTTGTCCGGCCCGGTGACCACCGCGACCGGCTCCGAGAAGGCGAGGTAGCGGATGTTGCCGTTGCCGACGTAGGCGTCGAAGAACACCTCGGAGAGCGCCTTCGACACCTTCGGCATCTTGTCGCCGCGGTACGACCAGTAGACGGCCGTCTCGTCCTCGGCGGCGATCTTGGCGTTCGAGATCGCGATCACCGCCTCCGCGGCGGACGTGCCGCCGCCGATCACCAGCGCGGGACCGCCGACGTAGTCCTTCGCGTCGTCGAGCCGGAAGGCGAGCCCTTCGGTGTTGCCCGGGATGTCGAAGCGCCGCGGCACGCCGGCGCCGATCGCGAGGATGACGTGGCGCGCGCGGTAGACCATCTCCTTGCCCGCGCGATGGCTCCAGAGCTTGACGTCCCAGATCCCGTCCTCGCCGCGCGACAGCCCGGTGAACTCGGCGCCGATGCGCGCCGCGATGCCGTATTCTTTGTATTTGCTCTTCCACTGGACGACCATCTCGTCCTTGTCGACGTCGTCGAAGTGGAGCGAGTTGAGCATCGGGCCGCCGGCCGGGAACTGGAGCTTGTCGCCGCCGCCGTAGCCCGGCTTGATCAGCTTCTCCTTCGGATAGTCGCGGATGCGCTTCATCAGGTCGTCGTAGTCCGTGACCAGACACGACAGGCCGAACTCCTTGGCGCGTACGGCGGCCGCGGTGCCGGCCGGTCCGCCGCCCGCGACGAAGAGGTCGAGCACGTCCGGCAGCGCGCTCGGCTGTGCGACTTTCAGCGTTCCGAAAGTGGTGTAGTCCGACTCGACGACTTTCTCAGCCATGACTTCCATCGGCGCACGAGGTGCGCTCCCTCTTGCGCCGTGCCCCCTTCTGTTTTTTTCCCCTGGTTGTCAAACGGGTGCAGGGTTGTCGGAAGCCCCGTCGCGAACCTTCAGGGAACGGCTGAGGCGTTCGGGCAGCGGCATGCCTTGCCGCACCCGACACGATGAGATCCGCTTATCCGCGCCCGCTAGAAGTACATCTCGAACGCGACCGTGCCGACCGCTTCCGGACGGATGCCGTCGCTGTTCAGCGGCACGTTGACGGAGCCGCTCACGACCGCGTTCTCGAGCACCTGGCCCTTCACGCCGAACAGGAAGTCGACGTAGTTCGTGCCGAGCGTGTTGTCGCCGAGCGCCGTGAAGGTGAGCGGCACGTCGATCTCCTGCCCGGGCGGCTGGACGAACGACGACGGCGTCCACTCGATGCCCTTGCTGAACTTCGAGCCGCCGACGCCGGCGTCGACGGTGAAGCCCGGGATGGCGTAGGACGCGCCGGTGTTCCAGACGAAGCGGCGGAGCTGGGCGAACTCGGTGTCGTGGTCGTAGCCGACGTCGACGTGCAGCTTCGCCTCGTTCGTCATGTTGACCGCGGCGATGAGGCGCGGCAGGAAGGCGCCGCTGTCCGGGCCCGAGTAGGACGGCTCGCTCGGGCTCGGGAAGAAGACCTCCATCGAGAACGCCATGTCGACGTACTCGGAGTTCAGGAACAGCGCCTTGCCGCCGATGCTGACGCGGCCCAGTCCCGCGGTGGTGCCTTCGCGGAACGCCGCGCCGAGCTGATTGACGGTGCCTTCGCGGACGATCAGGTCGCCGTCGGCGAGGTTCGCGTCGAGCGCCGCGAGGGAGGTGGCGGCCGCGACGGGCGCGTCCTCGATCGGCTCGTCGGCCGCCGACGCGAGCGTGACGAAAGACGACTTCGCCTGCGCGTCGACGATCGTGATCGGCACGTTGATGTTGACCTCGAGCCAGTCGAGGACGCCGTAGCTGTACGCGAGGTTGAACAGCCCGACCTTCGCGTTCACCTTGAGGCCGAACTTGGTGAACACCGGCTGCGCGAGCCCGGTCACCTCGTAGTCGATCGGGTTCTGCGTGTTGACCAGCTCGAAGTAGGAGCCGGCGACGCGCAGGCTCATCTTGCCCTTGCCGAGCGTCAGCGGCGAGCGGTACGCGGTCGGGCCGAGGAGCCCGGTCGCCTTGTAGGTGTCGAGCGCCTCGTCGTACTCGTAGACGAACGACTGGCCGGTGGTCGGCGGCAGCGACGAGATGCCCTGCGAGACGCCGAGGATGATGAGCTGGCGCGCGGCGTCGGCGCGCTGCTGGACGCCGAAGGCGGCGTTCGACTGCGCCCGCGCGTCCGTTGCCTGAGTCGCAAGGGCGACGGCCGTCAGCCCTGCCGCAGCCACCACCGTCCCGACGCGGATCCTCATCGCTTCCCCCAATCGTCCGCCGCAAGTCCCGCCATGCCGCACGGCATGGGCGAGCCACCGAATAGCGTCTTTTGCGGGAAGATCAAGCTTTTTGGCGACGCCGGCAGGCGACGCCCGGCGGTTCACTCGTGGCCGAACTGGTCGTCGGGGTAGGTGGGCAGCCAGTGCTCGAGCTCGTCGACCTCCGTCCGTGCGTGCACGGGATAGCTCCGCACGTAGCTCGCGTGCGCGAGCAGGTAGGTCGCGCCCGGCGTGGTGAGAAACTGGAAGACGATCGCGAGCAAGCCGCGGATCGTCACGAACGGCTGGTCGGCGACGAAGAAGACGCTCGGCGCAAGGATCAGCAGCGCGACGCCGACCGTGCCGGCCTTCCCCGCCGCGTGCATGCGCGTGTAGACGTCCGGGAAGCGCACGAGCCCGATGCCCGTCACCACCATGAAGAAGGTGCCGACGACCATGGTCAGCGCGGTGAGGACCTCGAGCAGCATCAGAAGATGCGCCCCCGCGCGAGGTACTTGGCGATCGCGCTCGAGCCGAGGAAGCCCACGAGCGTGAGGATCCACACGGCGTCGAAGTAGATCGCCGACGCCGTGCGGATGCACAGCAGGCAGATCATCCCGATGATCACCGACGACAGCGAGTCGAACGCCACCGCGCGGTCCGCCGCCTGCGGCCCGACGACGATGCGGTACAGGCACAGCCCGGCCGCCACGAACAGCAGGAGCAGGCAGGCGTCGGTCGTGAACGCGAACCAGCCGCTCATCGCGAGCCGTCCCCGGGTCGCGACCAGCGCAGGATGTTCGCCTCGAGCACCGTCTTGATCGACTGGCGCACCTCGTCGGGATCGTGCCCGATCTCGATCGCGTGGATGACGATCGTGTGCTTCGTCGGCTCGACGTGGACGGTGATGGTGCCGGGCGTGAGCGTGATCGCGTTGGCGAGCGTCGTGATGCCGAGGTCGGAGCGGACGTCCATCCGGATCGCGAGGAACCCCGAGCGCAGCCGCTCGACTGGGGCGAAGACCAGCTTCGCCACGGTCACCGCCGACCACCAGATCTCGCGCGTCAGGATCCCGAGGAAGCGCAGCCACATGACGAAGCGGTAGGCCATCAGGGCTGCGCTCCTTCCAGCGCCGCGAGGGATGCAACGCCGTCGCCGAGCACGGCGCGGACGTACGCCGTCGGCTGCACGACGTCCGCGGCCGCGTCGACCATCAGACGCACGAACGGCTGGCCGCCGACGCCGAGCACGATCGTCACGACGATCAGGACCGCGGTCGCCGCGGCAGGCCCGTACCAGGCACGGCTCCCGGACGAAGCGCGCGGCTTGCCCCAGAAGACGTAGCCCCAGATCTTCATCATCGACATCAGGGTGAGGAAGCTCGTGATCACGGCGACCGACAGCACGAGGAAGTGCCGCCCGTCGAGCGCGACGCGGAAGACGCTCAGCTTGGCGAGGAAGCCCGAGAACGGCGGCATGCCGGCGATCGAGAAGCCTGCGACGAAGAACAGCACCGCCGCGAACGGCGCGAGCGTCAGCACGCCGCCCATCTCCTTCAGGCGGATCCGGCCCGTCACCTCCTCGGCCACGCCGGCGACGAGGAACAGGCTCGACTTCACCACGATGTTGTGGACGACGTAGTAGATGGTCGCGGCCACCGCCGCGACCGCTATGCGCGGGTCGGCGGCGAGCCCGATGCCCATCACCATGTAGCCGACCTGGCTGATGATGTGCCACGACAGCAGGCGGCGCATCTCCCACTGGCAGAGCGCGCCCAGCACGCCGAGCAGCATGGTGAAGCCGGAGAGGAGCAGCAGCACGTCGGCCGCGACCTGGCTGCCGTCCTGGCGGAACGCCATCACGAAGACGCGCAGCAGCGAGTACACGCCGACCTTGGTGAGCACGCCGGCGAAGTAGCCGTTCACGCCCGCCGGCACGACGGGGTACGAGTCGGGCAGCCAGGAGAAGAGCGGGAAGGCCGCCGCCTTGAGCGCGAAGACGAGCAGCAGGACCATCGACGCCGCGGTGAACATCGCCGCGCGCGGCCCGACCATGCCTGCGGTCTTCACCGCGAGGTCGGCCAGGTTGAGCGTCCCGGCGAGCGCGTAGACCAGCGCGACGCCGACCACGAACAGCGAGCCGCCGACCAGGTTGACGGCGACGTACATCATCGTCTGCCGCACCTGCTGGCGGCTCGCGCCGACCATCATCGCGCCGTACGAGCCGATCAGCATGACCTCGTAGGCGACGAACAGGTTGAACAGGTCGCCGGTGATGAACGACCAGTTCACGCCGAGCAGCACGACGTGGAACAGCGGAAAGAAGAAGCTCCGCTGCTGGGTCTCGGAGACGGTGTAGGACGCGTAGAGCAGGACCACCGTGCCGACCGTCATCGACGCGCACAGCATGATGCAGGCGAGGCGGTCCGCGACGAACGCGATGCCGAAGGGCGCCGCGTAGCCGCCGAGCATCGTCACCTGGATCCCGTTCGCGTCGACGTAGCCGGTGAGCCCGAACACGTACGCCGTGAGCCCGACGGCCGACGCGAGCGACAGCGCCTTCTCGAGCCGCGGCCGCCCCTGCAGCAGCGCGAGCGCGATCGCCGTGAAGAACGGGATCAGCAGGACGAGCACGATGGCGTTGCCGCTGAACACGCCGGGCCCTCTCACTCCTCGTAGCCGGGGCGCCGGGCGCGGCGCGGGCGGTAGGTCTCGTCGTCGGCGACCGGAGGCGGCAGCTCCTCGGGGTCGTCGGTGCCGTAGTCGCGGTAGACGGCGTAGCACATGGTCAGGAACAGGGCGCCGACCGCGAAGCTGATGACGATCGCCGTCAGCACGATGTCGGGCGGCAGCGGGTCCATCAGCCCCGCGACCTCGTTCGCGTCGGAGACGAAGGGCGCGAGCCCCTCGAGCGTGAAGCCGCCCGCCGCGATCATCAGCAGGTTGGTCGCGTTCGACAGCAGCCCGAAGCCGACCACCATGCGGATCAGGTTGGGCCGCAGGAACGAGTAGACGGCGCCCGCGAACATCAGGCCGATGGCGAGCGCGAGCGGCAGCTCCACGTCAGCGCCTCTCCGCGTCGAGCTCGACGAAGATCGTCATCAGGGTGCCGACGACGATCAGCATCACGCCGAGGTCGAAGAAGGTCGCCGTCGGCAGGTGGTACGAGCCGAGGTGCAGCACCGCGTTGTCCATGAAGGGACGGCCGCGCACCAGCGGCACCGTGCCGTTCAGGATCGACACCAGCAGGCCGACGACCGCGACGCGCCACCACGACACGCGGCCCAGAAGCCGCACGCCGAACGCCATCATGGCCATCGCCCCCGCGGCCGCAAGCAGGACGCCGGCGATGAACCCGCCGCCGGGCTCGTCGTGACCTTGCAGGAAGATGCGCAGCGCGACCAGCACCGACAGCGGCACGGCGTAGCGCGCGATGACGCGCAGGATCGGCGAGTGCTGGGTCATGCGGCGCGCTCCTCCGTGCGGGTGCCGTCACGAGCCGCGCGCTTGCGCGCGCGCCGCGCGCGCAGCAGGCCGTACACGCACAGCCCCACGACCATCACCACGGTCACCTCGCCCGTCGTGTCGAGCGCGCGGATGTCGACGATGATGACGTTGACCGCGTTCTGGCCGCCGCCCTCGGCGAGCGCGAGCGACAGCAGACCACCGGGGCGCACGGCGATGTTGTCCGGCTCGCGCAGCCCGGGCGACATCGCGAGCAGGAGCAGGAGCGTGATCGTCAGACCGAATGCGGCCGCGATCCCCATGTTGACCAGCCGCGAGCCGGGCCGCAGGTCGGCGCGCGGAAAGGCCGGCAGGAAGACGAGCACGAGCAGCACGAAGATCGTCGACACGGTCTCGATCAGCACCTGCGTCAGCAGGATGTCCGGCGAGCGATAGACGACGAACAGCATCGCGACCAGGAAGCCGATCGTCGTGGTGGCGATGATGGCGGCGAGCCGCGTGCGGGCGCGCACCGCGGCGACCGTCGCGACGGCGAGCAGCAGGCAGTAGAGGAAGCCGTACCACGGCATCTCGGCCAGGTTCACCGACACCTGGCGCCACGAGATGCCGACACGCCGCAGCGCGTACCAGGCGAGCACCGGCAGCGTGAGGACGGTCGCCGCGAGGTACCAGCGCAGCGAGCCGTTCTGCCAGCGGTCGGCGAACGCCGCCGCGACGCGCGGGATCGCCTCCATCACGCGCTCCCAGACGCGTGCCGCGGCCGGCAGCACGGCGAGGCGCTCCTGCCACGCGACCACCCGCTCGCGCGCGAGCCAGGCCGCCGCACCGAGCAGCAGGGCGACGAGCGACAGCGCGAGCGGCGCGCCGAGGCCCGGCAGCAGGTGCACGTGCGCCGGCGCGCTCACCCCGGAGGCCGTCGCGGCGACCAGGTCGCCCGTCAGGTGACCGGCGCTCGCGAGGCCGAGCGCGAGCGCGAGCGCCGCCAGCACGGCGGGCGAGAGCCAGAGCGGCGGCGCAAGCACGTGCGGCGCATGGTCCGCGTGCGCCCCTCCGGGAGCAGCGGCGTGGTGTGCTCCGTGCGGGCGCCGCGGTGAGCCGAGGAAGACGTCGATCGTCAGCTTGCCCGCGGTCGCGACGAGGAACGCGTTCGCGACCAGCGCCCCGAGCAGGAGCACGACGTCGCCGCGCAGCGCGGCGACGAACGAGTCCTTCGCGACGAAGCCGAGCAGCGGCGGCACGCCGGCCATGGACAGCGAGGCGATCGCGCAGACGGCGAACGCGGACGGCAGCGCACCGCGCAGCCCGCCGAGCTGATCGATCCGCCGGGTGTGCGCATGGTGCTCCACGATGCCCGCGACGAGGAACAGCGCGCCCTTGTAGAGCGCGTGGTTCAGGATCTGCAGGCTCGCGTCCGCGTTCGCGCCGAGCCCGTAGAGGAGCGTGATGGTGCCGAGGGCGGCGGCGGTGGTGCGGGCGAGGATCGCCTTGAGGTCGACCTCGCGGAACGCCTGGTAGGCGCCGAGCACCATGCTCGCCATGCCGACCGCGACGAGGATCGGCGCCCACAGCGGCGATTCGCCGAAGATCGGCTGCATCCGCCCGAGCAGGAAGACGCCGGCCTTCACCATCGTCGCCGCGTGCAGGTAGGTCGAGACGGGCGTCGGTGCGACCATCGCGCGGGGCAGCCAGAATTGGAACGGCACCTGCGCCGACTTGGTGAACGCACCGAGCAGCACCAGCACGAGCGCCCACGCGCCGAGCGGCGAGTCGAGGAGCCGGGCGATGGCCTCCGGGCTCGCCGTGATGCGCGAGATCGAGAACGTCCCCGCGACTTGCCCGATCAGCAGGAAGCCGACCGACATGACGAGCCCGCCGAGCGCCGTCACCTGGAGCGCCATCATGGCGCCGGCCTTCGCGTCCTCGTCCTCGAAGCGGTAGCCGATCAGCAGGAACGAGGTGAGGCTCGTCAGCTCCCAGAAGACGAACAGCAGGATCAGATCGTCGGCGAGCGCGATGCCCAGCATCGAGCCCATGAACGCGGCGAGCGCGGCGTAGAAGCGCCGCACGTGGTCGCGCTCCTGGTCGGCCATGTAGCCGAGCGAGTAGAGCGCGACGAGCGCGCCGATTCCCGCGACCAGCAGCCCGAGCAGCAGCGCGAAGCCGTCGCCACGCAGCGCGAGCCAGACGTCGAGCGCGGGCAGCCAGGGCGCCCGAAAGACGTGCACGTCGCCGTCCGTCGCGGCGGCGACGAGGAGCCCGAGCGCGCC
>JBFMAS010000109.1:0-8777 GCA_040755575.1 Thermodesulfobacteriota bacterium | reverse complement strand
GTGAGGGCTCTGCCCGAACGAGGCGCCCATCGGAGGAGCAGAGCGCGGCAACGCCGCGCGAGCACCGCACGGGGGCGAATGGCAGGCCGAGTGAGGGCTCTGCCCGAACGAGGCGCCCATCGGAGGAGCGGAGCGCGGCAACGCCGCGCGAGCACCGCACGGGGGCAAATGGAAATATGACCCTCGACCGACTCGACAGCGCGCGCCTGCGGCTGCTGTTCGAGCTGTCGCGCTCGTTCGCCGCGCACACCGACCTCGAGGAGCTCGTGTCGCTGGTCATCACGCGCTGCCGCGAGATCTTCGACGTCAAGGGCGGCGTCGCCGTGCTGCTGCTCGACCCCGACAAGGACGAGCTGTACTTCCCCTATGCGTCCGCCGCCGACCCGGTGCACGCGGAGCGCATCAAGAGCCTGCGCATCCCCGCCGACACCGGCATCGCAGGGAGCGTCGTGCGCACCGGACGCTCCGAGCTGGTGCCCGACGCGCAGCAGGACCCGCGCTACTTCCACGGCGTCGACCGTGCGATCGGCTTCAAGACCGGCGCGGTGCTGGCGGCGCCGCTCACCACGCGCGCGGGGACGATCGGGCTGATCTACGTCACCGAGATCCACGGCGGACCCGTGTTCTCGCACGACGACCTGGTGTTCCTCGAGAGCCTCGCCGGCAGCGTCGCGCTCGCGATCGAGAACGCGCAGATGTACGGCCGCCTGCGCGCGTCGGAGGAGGAGCTGCGCTCGCAGATCGGTGCCCTGCGCAAGGACCTCGAGCGCCGCGACCGCTTCCCCGAGATCATCGGCACGAGCTCCGCGATGCGCGAGCTGATCCGGCTGATGGAGAGCGCCGCCGAGACGCCGATCGCCGTGCTCGTCGAGGGCGAGACCGGCACCGGCAAGGAGCTCGTCGCCCGCGGCGTGCACCGCGCGAGCCCGCGCGGCGGCAAGCCGTTCCTGCCGGTCAACTGCGGCGCGGTCGCGGAGTCCGTGCTCGAGTCGGAGCTCTTCGGGCACGAGCGCGGCGCCTTCACCGGCGCCGAGCGGGCGGCGCGCGGCGTCTTCGAGGCGACGGCCGGCGGCACCATCCTGCTCGACGAGGTCGAGGAGATGCCCGCCGCGATGCAGGTCAAGCTGCTGCGCGTGCTGCAGGAGGGAGAGGTGATCCCGGTCGGCGCGACGAGCGGCCGCAAGGTCGACGTGCGCATCATCTCGGCGTCGAACCGCAGGCTCGAGCACGAGGTCGCGGCGGGGCGGTTCCGCGCGGACCTCTACTACCGGCTCGCGGGCTTTCCGATCCACGTGCCGCCGCTGCGCGAGCGTCGCGAGGACATCCCGCTGCTGACCGATCACCTGCTGCACCTCGCGGCGACCGCGCACGAGAAGCGCATCGGCGGGATCGCGCCGGAGGCGCGCGAGCTCCTGCAGCGCTTCGAGTGGCCGGGCAACGTGCGCCAGCTCAAGAACGAGCTCGACCGCGCCGTCGCCCTCGCGCGCGACGGCGACGTGATCGGCGCCGACGACCTGTCGTCGATCGTCCGGCGCGGCGCGGCGCGTGCCGGTGCCGCGGGCAAGGGCGAGGGAGCCGGCGCGGAGCCGGCGCCGGCCGCGGACGCGACCTCCGGAAGCGATGCCGGCGGGTCCCTGCGCGCGGCGCGCGCGCGCTTCGAGGCGCGCTACATCGCCGAGGTGCTCGAGCGCGAGGGCGGCAACGTCTCGCGCACCGCCGAGGTGCTCGGCATCTCGCGCGTCATGCTGCACAAGAAGCTGAAGAGCCTGGGCTTGCGCTGACGCGCGGCCGCGCGGCTCCGCGCACGCGCTCGCGGCGCTCGATCTCGTCCGCGCTGCCGGACGGGGTCGCCGTCGGCGGCCTGCTGGCCCTACGTCGCGGCCGGGCCCGGAGCCGCGGCGTCGCGCTCGAGCACGAGCTCCGCACAGCGCAGCGCCGACAGGGCCGCGGCGTCCATCTGCACGCTGCCGACGTCCACGGTCTCGCCGACGAGGTACAGCCCGGCGACGTCCGGGGCGACGCTCGGCCGCGGCGCCGCGTCCAGCAGGTACTCGGTGCCGTCGCGCGTGATCCACGTCCGCTCGAAGAGCAGGCGCTCGCGAGCATCGAGATAGATCTCGTCCAGCATGGCGCGGAAGGCGGCGTGGATCTCGGCGACGCGGCGCGCGTCGCACAGCTCGTCGTGCGAGGTGAGGCGCATCGCCTGCAGCACGTGCTTGCCGGGCGGCGCGTTCGCCGGCGAGTGGTGCGTCGTCCACAGCATGCCGCCGCCGAATGCCGCCCGCGGCGCCGGCGGTTCGAGGCGCCGGGCACGCGTGCCGGGGTCGCCGACGAGCAGGCGCGTCCAGCCGGGGAAGTCGTCCGGCGCCCCGTCGTCGCGCCGTCGCGGCAGCCCGTCGAAGCCGAACGCGGCGCACACCGTGCCGCCGACGACGCGCCAGGCGCGCGCGCTCGCCGCGAGCTGCGGCGGAAGCTGCGCTCGCGGCAGCAGCGACGGCAGCTGCCAGACGGGGACGTTGACGATCACCGCCTCCGCGGCGATGCGCTCGAGGAACGGTGCGCCCGGTCGGCGGTACGACACGCCGCTCGCGCGTCCGCCGTCGACCTGCACGTGCTCGACCGCGTGTCCCGGGCGCAGCTCGCCGCCTGCCGCCGTGAGCGCGCGGACGAGATTCCGCGGCAGCGCGCGCACGCCGCCGCCCGGGTTGTCGCCCGGGCACTCCGCCTTCGCGGGCGGCCCCTCGCGGCGCCGCAGCCGGACGCAGTCGGCCATCGACGCCCGCTCGGGCGCGTACGTCCCGAACAGCATCACGTTGCGCAGGAACGCGTCCGCGACTGCGGGGTCGGCGGTGAAGCGCGGCAGCGCGTCGCGCACGGCGACGCGGGCGAGGGCACGAACCTCCTCGTCGGGCAGCTCCGCGAGGCGCTGCCAGAGCTCGCCCAGCGCGGCATGGGTGCGCGCGTCGGCGCCGAGCGTCGCTGCCGCGCTGGCCAGCACCGCGGGCGACGCGGGACGCCCGGGCCACGGGAAGGCGAGCGCCCGGCCGCCCGTTCCCTGCCGGAAGACGCGCAGCACGCGTGCGGGCGGGATCACCGAGGCGCGGAACTCGTTCGCGCCCGCCGCGCCGAGCGCGGCGTCGAGGTGGCGGTTCGGCCACAGGTATGCGCCGTGGTCGATCACGAACCCGTCGAGCTCGCTCGAGCGCAGCCGGCCGCCGGCCTGCGCCTCGCGCTCGAGCACGACGACGCGACGCCCGGCGCGCGCGAGGATCGCCGCCGCGAGCAGGCCGCCGAGTCCCGCGCCGACCACCACGACGTCGCAGCGCTCGCTCATCCGTTCCTCGTGGCGAGCAGCGCACGCGCGCGCTCGCGCAGCACGAGCTTCTGCACCTTGCCGGTCGCGTTCAGCGGCAGGTCGTCGACGATCGCGACGTGGCGCGGCACCTTGAAGTTCGCGATCTCCTGCCGGCACCACGCGACCACCTCGTCGCGCGCGAGGCGCTCCCCGGGACGCGGCACGACGAACGCCATCCCGACCTCGCCGAGCCGCTCGTCCGGCACGCCGATCACGGCCGCGTGCGCGATCGCCGGATGGCGCAGCAGCGCCCGCTCGACGTCCGCGGGCGAGACGTTGAAGCCGCCGACGATGAACAGGTCCTTCTTGCGGTCGGTGATGCGGAGGTAGCCGCGCTCGTCCATCACGCCGACGTCGCCGGTGTGCAGGAAGCCGTCCGGGTCGATCGCCTCGCGCGTCGCGGCCTCGTCGTCGAGGTAGCCGCACGTCACGTTGTAGCCGCGGATCACGACCTCGCCTTCCGTGCCGCGCGGCAGCTCGCGGCCGTCGTCGCCGACGACGCGCACCTCGACGTCGGGGATCGCGCGCCCGCACGTGGTGGCGATCGTCTCGAGGTCGTCGTCGCTGCGGCACATGGTCGCGACGCCCGTGCACTCGGTGAGGCCGTAGCCGGTGATCACGGTCGCGAAGCCGAGCTCGCTGCGCATGCGGCGCACGAGCTCGACGGGCACCGAGGCGGCGCCGGTCACGGCGAGGCGCAGCGTCGCGCACGGCGGCCGCTCGCTCGCCGGCAGCGCGAGCAGCGACTGGTAGAGCGTCGGCGGGCCGGGCAGGACCGTGACGCGCTCGCGCGCGACGCGCCCCGCGAGACGGCCCGGCTCGAGCACGGCCTCCGGCAGGATGGTCGCGCCGACGAGCAGGCACGAGAGCCAGCCGGCGCGGTAGCCGAACGCGTGGAAGAACGGGTTGACGATCAGGTAGCGGTCGCCGCTCTCGAGGCCGACCATGTCGATCCAGCTCCGCTGCGCGCGCAGCGCTTGACGGTGCGTGGTCTGGACGCCCTTCGGCACGCCGGTCGTGCCCGACGTGAAGAGGATGTCGCACAGGTCGTCCTCGCGCACCGCGGCCGCGCGCCGCTCGGCCTCGACCGGCGGCACCTCGCGTCCCGCGTCCAGGAACTCGCGCCACGCGAGGCAGCCGTCCGGCACCGGACCCTCGAGGACGACGACGTGCTCGAGCCCGGGCAGCGTCGCGACCTTGCGCCGGGCGTCCGGTGCGGCGTCGGGACGCCTCCCGCTCGCCGCGTCCGAGCACGCCGTGCGCAGCGCCGCGACGTACTCGACGCCGAGGAAGCCGTTCACCGTGAAGAGCATGCGCGCGCGGCTGCGCGCGAGCAGGTCGTGCGCCTCGGCACCCTTGAAGCGCGTGTTGATCGGCACCAGGACGGCGCCGACCGACTGCAGGCCGAGCGCGGCGACGATCCACGCGCCGGAGTTCGGCGCCCAGAGCGCGACGCGGTCGCCTGCCTCCACGCCGTGCGCGAGGAACGCACGCGCCGCGTCCCGGGCGACCTCGGCGAGCGCGGCGTACGTGAGGCGGCGGTCGCCGTCGACGATCGCCTCGCGCGGCCCGTGGAGGGCCGCCGCCTGCGCCAGCACCTCGGGGATCGTCCGGCCCGGGACGCGGCCCTCTGCGGCGGCGCGGTGCTGCTGCACGGCTCAGGCCGCGGGCGCGAAGACGAGGAAGTACTGGTAGGGCAGCACGTCGGGCTCGGCGACCAGACGATAGCCCGCGCCCTGCAGCTCCTCGACCACCTGCTCGCGCGCGAGCTTGTGCGCGGTCGGCGGGCCGACCGGCAGCTCGCGCTTCTGCCAGTCGACGATCGCGACGCGGCCGCTCGCCTTCAGCGCGTCCTTCAGCCGGCGCGCGTACGCGATGCGGTCGTCGATGTGGTGCCAGGTGTCGACGATCAGCACGACGTCCGTGCTGCCGGCGGGCAGACGCGGGTTGTCCTTGGAGGCGAGGATCGGCACGAGGTTCGCCGTGCCCTCGCGCTCGGCGCGCTCGCGCAGGTGCGCGACCAGCGCGGGCTCGGGCTCGGCGGCGAGCACCGCGCCGCGCGGGCCGACCGCCTGCGACAGCCGGCGCGAGAAGTAGCCCGTCCCCGCACCGACGTCGGCGACCGTCATGCCCGGCGCAAGGCCGAGCGCCTGCACGACGGCGTCGGGCTTCTGCCACGTGTCGCGCTGCGGGTCGTCGAACACGCGACCCCAGTGCTCGACGTCGGCGAAGTCGTGCTGCGTGGTCGCGTGCTGTGCGCGTCCCGTGTGCGCGACGGCGAGGAGAACGGCGAGCGCGCCGGCCAGACCGAGCGCGGTCGCGCGCCGGCCGCGGCGCGACGTGCGGCCCGTCATGCAGCGGGCTCGACGCGGATCGCCGTGCCGGCCGCGAGCCCGAGGCGCGCGCGCGCCGAGCCGTCGCGCACGGCGATCTCGAGGAAGCCCTCGCTGCCGATCACGGCGAGCAGCGCGCCCGGCGCGGCGTCGCCGTAGGTCCGCACCAGCGGCACGCGCTCGTCGCCGGGCAGGCGTACGGTGCACGCGCGGCTGCCGAGGCCCTCGAGGTGCTGCGCCGTGACGTTGGTGATCGCGTTGCCGAAGTGGTCGTAGTACGTCACCTGGCCCTCGATCGCCCCCGGCGCGCGCACCGGCTCGGTGCCCGGCAGCTGCACCAGATCGTGCGGCCGGCCGACGTCCGCCGGCGCGAGCAGGCCGGCGGCGAGCGCCGCCGCGGCCGGCGCGAACAGGTCGCGTCCCTCGAAGGTCGAGGCGTGGCGGTGCGGCAGGAAGCGCGCGAGCTTGCCCTGGCGGTCGAGGCGGTAGGCGGCCTGCAGGCCGCCGAGCCGTGCGATCACGGGTCCGAAGAGCCCGTTGTCCGGCCCGACGAACGCCTGGCCGCCGGCGACGATCACCACCGGCGCGCGCTCGGTGCCGACCCCGGGGTCGACCACGCCGACGTGCACCGTGCCCGGCGGGAACCAGGGACACGCACCACGCAGCACCGTCGCGCCGTGCTCGATGCTCTGCGGCTCGATCTCGTGCGCCAGGTCGTGCAGGCGGAGCTGCGGCGCGATCGACAGCATGACCCCCTTCATCGCGCCGACGTACGCGTCGCGGGTGCCGAAGTCGGTGGTGATGGTGACGATGCCGTTCGGCTCGAGGATCGTCTCGTCGCTCATCCCGGCGCCGAGGCTATCGCGGACGGCGCGGTCGTACCAGCCGGGTGCGCTGCAAGGCGCCCCGCTGCAGCATCGCTCACGGCGCCGCGCCGGCCGGGCGGAGGCGCCCGTACGGCGGCGACGTGATAGGCTCGCGGCAGGACGGAGGCCGACATGGAGCAACGGCACGATCGGCGCACGACCCAGGGCCGCGAGGGCGGGCCCGGCCCCGATCCCGGCCGGCGGCGCTTCCTGCGCACCGCGGCCGGCCTCGCCGGCGGCGGCGCGGCCGCTCTCGCCGCGGGCTGCGAGTACAAGACGCAGCTGTTCCTCTTGAGGGACGCGCCGACCGAGGCCGAGGTCGGGCACGAGTCCTGGAGCGAATCGCGCGTGCGCGCGTACCGTCCGCTCGGCACGACGGGCAACGAGATGTCCGACGTCTCGTTCGGGACGTCCGGTCTCGACAACGTCGCGGTGGTGAAGCGCGCGCTCGAGCGCGGCATCAACTACTTCGACACCTCGCCCGACTACTCGCGTGCCGGCTCGGAGCGCGTCCTCGGCGAGGGCATCAAGGGCCACCCGCGCGAGAAGCTCTTCATCGTGTCGAAGTTCTGCACGCCCGACGGCCACCTGCCGAACGACGCGCCGCCGAAGGACGTGATCGCCGCCGTCGAGGGCAGCCTCCGGCGCATCGGCACCGACTACCTCGACCTGGCGCACATCCACGCCTGCGACTCGCTCGACCGTCTCATGAACCCGAACATCCACGAGGCGGCGCAGCGCCTGAAGGAGCAGGGCAAGCTGCGCTTCGTCGGCGTCAGCTCGCACACGCCGCACCTCGAGCTGGTGATGCGGGAAGCGGTCGACTCGGGGAAGTTCGACGTCATCATGGTGGCCTACAACTTCAAGAACTGGCCGGACCTGACGACCATCTTTCGCGACGCACACGAACGCGGCGTCGGCGTCGTCGCGATGAAGACGCTCAAGGGCGCGCAGCACACCGTGCTGTCGGACTTCACGCCGACCGAGCGCGAGTCGTTCTCGCAGGCCGCCTTCAAGTGGGTGCTGTCGAATCCGCACGTGAGCGGCCTCGTCGTGTCGATCAACTCGCTCGCGCAGGTCGACGAGTACCTGGCGGCGTCGGGGCGGCAGCCGAGCGACGCCGACCTGGCTCTGCTCGAGCGCTACGACCGGCTGGTGAGCGCCGACTACTGCCGCCCGGGCTGCGGCATTTGCCTGTCGTCGTGCCCGCACGGCGTGCCGATCGACGACGTGCTGCGCTTCGCGACGTACTACGAGGGCTACGGCCAGCAGAGGGTCGCGCTGGAGGAGTACGCGCGCATCCCGACGACGAGCAACGCGTCGCGCTGCGTCGCGTGCGCGGCGCCGTGCGAGCCGGCGTGCCCGTTCGGGCTGCCGATCAACCGCAAGCTGCGGGCGGCGCACGAGCTCTTGCGTCTCGCGTAGCTCCTGCGGGAAGATCCGCGCGCCGCGCCAGCGGTCGGGCGAGGCGAGCAACGTGGAGGCGTCGCCCGCCCGCGGCGGAGAGGGCGCCGCGCCCTCTCGGAGGAAAGCGCATGCTGTTCCTGCACGAGGTCCACGAGGTCGTCGGCGCGCGCGAGCTCGACTTCGAGGCGGCCTTCCGCGACGGCTTCATGCCGGCGCTCGCGTCCGACGACGACGCGCGCCTGCTCTACTTCCTGCACCACACGCACGGGACGGGCGCGTCGTACCGCGTCGTCACCGTCACCGCGGTGCGCGACGGCGCCGCCTGGGAGCGGCTCTCGCAGCGCGTGCTCGGCGGCGACCTCGCGCGCTGGGCACGCGACGTCGACGGGCTGCGCCACGACGTCGCCGGCAAGCTGCTCGTGCCGCTGCCCTGGTCGCCGCTGCAGGAGGTCGACCTGGCGACGGTGCCGACCGAGGCCGTCGAGCATCCGCTGTCGCTCTTCATGGAGGACACGGTGTGGCCGTTCGAGGGGCGTCTCGAGGACTACGTCGCGCGCTCGGGCTCGCACTACGCACGGGAGATGAAGGAGGTCGCCGCGCACGGTCCGCGGCTGCTCACGGTCGACGCGAGCTTCCGCACCGCGCTCGGCGGCCACCGCCGGCGCGAGATCGTGCTCTGGCAGAAGGTCATCCAGCCGGAGCACCTGATCGGGCTGCTGACGCGCGACCTGCCGGCGCACTACCGCAAGCCCGGCACGTGGATGGTCGACGCGCTCGAGCTGCGCGACCAGTGGCAGAGCCGGCTGCTGCGCAGCG
>JBFMAS010000108.1:0-9162 GCA_040755575.1 Thermodesulfobacteriota bacterium | reverse complement strand
GGCGGGCGCCGCGACCAGCGGGACGACGGCGCCGAGCGCGAGGCGCCAGCCGCGACGGCCGCGACCGCGCTCGGCCGCGGCCGTCGCCGCGTCGACCGGATCGTCCGGCGTCAGCCGGTCACGCGGCCGCGCCCGCCTCACGCATGGTGTGCTGGTGGAGCCACGACCGTACGCTCGACAGGTGCACGTCCTCGTCCGCCTTCGCGACCGTGAAGCGCGTCGCGAGGTCGTCGTAGCCCAGGCCCGACGCGAGATCGACCAGCATCTTCCAGGCGTCGTTGTCGGTCAGCTCCGCGACCAGGATGGCCTCGAGGCTCTGCCAGAAGTCGGTCCGTGGGTCGTTGATCGCCGGTCCGATGCCCATCCCGGTCACGGCCGCGACGTCGGCCGCCGGCGTCTGCGCCGTCGGGTCGCCGCCGAAGTCCTCGATCGCGGTGCGCAGCAGCGCGAAGTGGCGCAGCTCGTCGTCGTGGAAGCGCTGCAGGTCGGCGAGCGTCGGGCCCCCGTCGCCGATCAGGCCCGCGGACTGCGCGACCTTGAACTTGGTGATCAGGCCCTCGTAGTAGCGGCTGCCGCTGCGCTCGAAGGCGAGGCGCTGCGCGAGGCGGTCGAGCAGCTCGGCCATGCTCTCGCCGGTCAGCGCGCCGACCGCCGTCTTCACCATGCCCTTGACCGTCGGCGGCGGCGGGATGCTGCCGACGTTCTCGCTCTCCTCGGCGAACTCGGTCCGCAGCTCGGCGATCGACGCCCCGTTCGCAGAGACCGGCGTCAGCTCCGTCGTGCTCTCCATCGCGCGGCGCATCTCGCCCGACGCGGCCGAGATGCCGGTCCGATTCATTCCCGTCGACGTTTCCTTCATGGCCTCACCTCTCCCTGGACGGCGGCCGCGGCACCGGGCGCGATGCCGGCGAGCTCGGTGCCCGGCATCCAGCGGTAGCCCGCGGCGACGATCTCCGTCGGCGTGCCTTCCGAGTTGAGCCGCTGGCGGTAGAGCACCGACGGCGAGTCCGGCTGCTCCTCGTTGCTCGGGATGAACTCGGAGCCGCGGGCGCGCAGGTGCACCTCGTTGGCCAGCGTCTCGCGGACGAACTCGCGATGGCTCTCGAAGCGTACCGGCTCGGGGAAGCTCGCCGGCAGGATCTCCGCGGGATCACGCCGCTCGACGCTCTTCATCAGGTCCATCGCGAGGTGAAGGTGGCCGAGCTCGTAGTCGAGGAAGCGCTGCCAGATCTGCTTGACGCGCGCGTTGCCCTCGTAATTGACGCAGCTCCAGTAATTGTAGGCCTCGACCGCCTCCTGCAGCACCCACTTCTCCAGCCAGGTCTCGTCGGGATCGATCAGGGACTCGTACTGCGTCACGTGCTGCTCCTCGATCGACGCGATCTCGGCGTAGACGCCGCGCGCCACCGGGTCGGCGAACGTCGGCCCGACGGTCATGTAGTAGTCGTGCGTCTGGTACTCCGCGCCCACCAGCGTGAGCGCGTTGAGCCGGCTCACCGGGTGGACCGTCGCACGGTCGTACGGCCGCCGTATCTCGTCGACCGGCGCGCGGTGCTCGAGCATCGTGGGGCGGCCCGGCAGGATGTCGGTGTAGCTCTGCAGGATGTTGTTCGCGTCCTTGCCGTCGACCCGGTCCATGAGCGCCGCGTAGCGATAGAGGTGGTCGAAGTCCTCGAGCAGACCGAAGCGGTAGGTCTGCGCCATGTACGGATCGGGCTCGTTCAGCGCGAGGCTCGCCGTCACCTCGATCGCCACCTGCTCGAAGCCGATGGTGGTCTCGAGCACCGATTGGTCGGCCGGCAGGAGCCAGTTGACCATCGTCTGCTGGTGCTGCTCCGCGCGCCGGACGGCCGCGAGCGGCACGCGGAGGTCTCGCGAGAACCACGCGCATGCGTGCTTGAAGCGCAGCGCGTGGGACTCGAGGCCGTTCATCAGGATGATGCGCACCCGCGTGAACGCGTCGTCGTCGAGCTTGCTGATGGGCGGCGGCGTCAGCTCCCGGAGCGTGAACGATTGCTCCTCGATGGGCACGCCCTTCTCCTTCATCAAATCGAGACTCATTGGCCCTCCCTCGCCGCGATCGCGGCGTCACGTTCACGCTCGCGACCAACAGCGCCCGACGTGCCAGCGCTCGTCCGAGCGTCGGCGAACGCCGCCTCTTCACCGGCGCGGACCGCGCGAGGCGACGTGGAAGGGACGTGGAACGACGCGCCTCCGCGCGCCGTAACCCTTTCAATTCGCCGTCGCGCCCGGGGCTCGTCGCGCCTCGATGAGGCGCAGATCCGCCTCGACGCGACGCGGGACGACGCGCCGCGAGCGCAGCACCCACGGCAGACCGGCGATCGCCTCGAGCAGCGCGAGCCCGAGGACCGGCTCGCGCACGGCGCCGACGGCGGCGCGCGCGGTCACACGCAGCGCGCGCACGGCCGGCCGGCGCAGCCACGCGGTCCAGAGGGCGTTGCGGGCGAGCAAGCGGCGGCGCAGGCGCCGGTCGCGCAGCGAGGACGGATGGTGGTGCACGACGAGCTCCGTCACGTACGCGAGCTCCCATCCGGCCGCGGCCAGATCGATCGCGACCAGCGCCTCCTCGCCGCCCAGGAAGTAGCGCCGCGGATAGCCGCCGACCTCGAGGAAGGCCGAGCGCCGGACGATCGACGCGCCCGCGAGGTAGCCGAGCGTCGCGCGTCCCGGCCCGCCGCGGTCGCGCAGGGGACTCGCCGCCATCTCGACGCACGCGGGGTCGTCGCGCTCGTCCGGCCCGACCAGCACGCGCCCGCTGACCACCGCGAGGTGCGGGTGCCGGTCGAGGAGGTCCGCGCCGAGCACGAGAGAGCCCGGCCGCCACCACGTGTCGTCATCGCAGAAGGCGACGTACGGCGTGCGCGCGCGCAGCACGCCGGCGTTGCGCCCCGCCGCCCCCACGTTCGCCGCGAGCGAGACGAGGTCGACGCCCGGAAAGAGGGCCACGACCTCGTGCACCGCGGCGCCGCGCGAGTCGTTGTCGACGACGACCACGTCCGGCGCCTCGGGCAGCGCCGTCAAGTGCTCGAGGGTGCGACCGAGCTCGGCGGGCCGATCGTGCGTGAGCACCACGACCGACACGCGCGGGTCACGGGATCGACGTGCGCCTTCGGACACGAGAGTCCTGCCTTTCCTGCTCGACGAGCCAGTAGCGCTCCGGCTCGTACGCACCGGCGATCCCCGGCCGGCCGGGCGTCGCGAGCGCGCGCAGCTGCGACGCGTAGCGAGCGACGGCCCGCCGCTTGAGCACGGAGGCGGGCGTCGTGCCGAGCCCGAGCGGCGTCGCGCGCACGCCGGCGGCGCGCAGCGCGGCGAGCCGCTCGTCGCGTAGGCGCGGGACGCTGCGGTAGAGGGCGTCCTCGTACGCGAGCCAGGTCCGCCCACGCCCGTGGGTCGCGCGAACGCGCAGCGCCGCCTCGTGAGCGAGCGCGTGGTCCGAGTGGAACAGGCCCAGCGGGAACAGCACCGCCTCCGGATGCGCGTACGCGACGATCGCGGCGAGCGCGCTCGCCACCTCCTCGACGGAAGGCGACCGCCCGTACTGGCTGTCGCGAAAGCCGAGCCACAGCGGTCGCGCGCCGAGCACGCCGAGCGCCGCGCGGTCCTCGGCGCGGCGCGCAGCCATCACGTCCTCACCGGGCCCGAACCCGGCGCGACGGTCCCAGTCGCTGGGCTCGCCGTAGCGCTCGGGGCCACCGGCGAAGACCGTCACGACGAGCGCGCCGGGATGGTCGGCGAGCACGTCGCCGCACGCGAGGACGGCGTCGTCGCAGTGCGGCGAGATCGCGAGGAGACGGACGGGCGCGCCGTGGCCCGCTGCAACGGCCTGGCTCATGGCCTCGACGCCTCCACGCAGACGCTCTCACGCGGCCGGTTGTCGAGCATCGCGATCTCGGAATGACGGCTCGCCGTCTCACCGAAGGGACAGCGAACGACGCGCCTGAAGCCGCTGCGCTCGAGCAGCTCGGCCGCGAACGCGAACGTGAACGGCGTGCGCACGGAGCCGTACCAGGTGATCTGCACGGCGAGCTTGCCGTCGACCGTCGCCGCGTCCTCGTCGGGGACGTAGAAGTAGGCGCGGTCGTTGGCGCGATGCGCCTGCAGCGCACGCTCGAGGTCGGGCAGCACCAGCCGCAGCACGCCGTCCGGCTTCAGCACCCGGCGCAGCTCGCGCAACGCGGGCACGACGTCGGGATACGCGAGGTCCTGCAGCACGTGGACGCCGACCGCGTAGTCGAAGCTCCCGTCGCGCAACGGCAGGCCGCTCCGGACGTCGCAGCAGACGTCGACGCCGGGACCGAGGATCTTGTCGCAGTTGACCCAGCCGCGGGCCGTTACCGGGCCACAGCCCCAGTTCAGGCGACGTAGCTGCGCCGAGCTCATGGCATCGTGAGCGGCGTGTCGTGCCGAGAGAGCGCCGCTCGGTCCCGCGCCGGCGCCCTGCACGATCCATACCACGCGACGAGGAACGCGAATCGGTATACCGCGCGGCGCTCGCGTCAAGAGCAACCGCTTTGCAAGCTGTAGAAAAAGGCGCGCGGTTCTCCCGCGAGAGCTGCGTCGCGCGGCGGCGAGCGGTCGCTCCCGCGGCAGCGATGCCGCGCCGCACCGGCGAGACGTCCTCTCGCCCGCGCGCTCCTCGGCGCACATGCGCCGCCGTTCGCTGCTGGTACGGATCGTGCGACCGCGCGTCCGCTGTAGACCGCTTTATGCGCTGCGTTCTCGGCATCAATGCCGTCTTCCACGATCCCGCTGCCGCGTTGATAGTTGACGGACGGATCGTGGCCGCCGCGGAGGAGGAGCGCTTCTCGCGGCGCAAGCACGGCAAGTCACCGGTTCCCTTCTCGACGTGGGAGCTGCCCGAGCGGGCCGCACGCTGGTGCCTCGAGTCGGCCGGGGTGTCGCCGTGCGAGCTCGATGCGGTGGCTTACTCCTACGATCCGGCGCTGGCGCCCCGCGCCGCGGACCTGACGGCTGACGGCTGGGAGGAGCTGCGCACCTTGTACGCCCAGCGCGCGCCGCTCTTCCTGCGCACCGCGCTGCCCGGTCTCGATCCGAGCCGGGTTCGCTGGGTCCCGCACCACGTCGCGCACGCCGCCTCCGGCTACCTCGCAGGGCCGTTCGAGGAGCCCGCGGTGCTGGTCCTCGACGGCCGCGGCGAGCGCACGTCGCACCTCGCCGGCGTGGC
Source organism: Thermodesulfobacteriota bacterium (assembly GCA_040755575.1). GTDB lineage: Bacteria > Desulfobacterota > Binatia > UBA12015 > UBA12015 > DATCMB01. Next base: position 3,953 of record JBFMAS010000108.1, on the reverse strand, counting down.
GCGCGACGGCGAGCTCACCGTGCTCGGCTCGCAGCCGCTGCCGCACTCGATCGGCCTGGTCTACGAGAGCCTCACCGAGCACCTCGGGTTCCAGCGCGCCTCGGACGAGTACAAGGTGATGGCGCTCGCGGCCTACGGCACGCCGCGCTTCCTGCCGCAGCTCCGCTGCGAGATCTTCGTCGAGCCGGACGGCGGCTTCGTCGCACCGGCGATCGACTGGAGCCGCTTCGCGCCGCGACGCGAGCCGGACGAGGACTGCGGCGAGGTCCACGCCGACCTCGCGGCGAGCGTGCAGAAGCGGCTCGAGGAGGTGATCCTCGATCTCGCCCGCCTGCTGCACGAGCGCACGCGCGCGCGCGACGTCGTGCTCGCGGGCGGCGTCGCGCTGAACTGCGTCGCGAACTCGCGCCTGCAGGCAGAGGGTCCGTTCCGCGGCGTGTGGGTGCAGCCGGCCGCGGGCGATGCGGGCACCGCGCTGGGGGCGGCGCTCTACGCCGCGCGCGCCGCGGGCGAGCGGATCGAGCCGATGCAGACGGCGGCGCTCGGCCGGAGCTGGAGCGAGGACGAGCTCGGCGCGTGGCTGTCTCGTGCGCGCGTCCCGCACGAGCGGCCGCGCGATCTCGCCGGCGCGGTGGCGGACGTGCTCGCGGCCGACGGCATCGTCGCGTGGTTCCAGGGACGCAGCGAGTACGGCCCGCGGGCGCTCGGACACCGCAGCCTGCTCGCCGACCCGCGGCCGAAGCGGAACGTCGAGCGTCTCAACGAGGTCAAGGGGCGCGAGCAGTTCCGGCCGGTCGCGCCGATGGTGCCGCTCGACAGGGCCGCGGAGATCTTCGAGGGGCCGCTGCCGAGCCCGCACATGCTGTTCGTGCACCGCGTGCGCCGTCCGTGGCGCGAGCGCATCGCGGCCGTGGTGCACGTCGACGGCACCGCGCGCGCCCAGACCGTCGACCGCGCGCACGAGCCCGTGGTCGCCGCGCTCCTCGACGCCTTCGCCGCCCGCACCGGCGTGCCCGTGCTGGTCAACACCAGCCTGAACACCGCCGGCCGCCCGATGGTCGACGATCCGCGCGACGCGCTCGAGTGCTTCGGCTCTGCGCCGATCGAGGCGCTCGTGCTCGGCCCCTACCTCGTACGCCGCTCCGGCCCCTGGAAGGAGCCGCCGCCTTGAGCCTGGTCGAGATCGTGGTGCCTACCGTCGGACGGCCGTCGCTGTACGACCTCCTCCGCCGCCTCGCCACCTTCGATCTCGACCTTCTCCCGCGGATCACGCTGGTCGACGACCGCCGCACGCCTCGCGGCGAGCTCGTGCGCGCGGCGCTCTCCGAGCGCTTCGGCGACCGGCTGCGCGTCGTGCGCGGCGCGGCGCGTGGCCCGGCCGCCGCGCGCAACGTCGGCTGGCTGGGCGCCGAGGCGCCGTGGGTCGCCTTCCTCGACGACGACGTCGTCCCGGCGCGCGACTGGCTGCCCCGCCTGCACCACGACCTGGCACGGCTGCCGGACGACGTCGTCGGCAGCCAGGGGCGCATCGTCGTGCCGCGCCCGCTCGGGCGCCGTCCGACGGACTGGGAGCGCAACGTGATCGCGCTCGAGCGCGCCCGCTGGGCGACCGCGGACCTCGCCTACCGGCGCTCGGCGCTGGCCGCGGCAGGCGGCTTCGACGAGCGCTTTCCCCGCGCCTATCGCGAGGACGCCGACCTCGGCTTGCGCTTGACGCGCCGCGGACGGCGCATCGTGCGCGGCCAGCGCCGCGTCTTCCATCCGGCGCGTCCCGCGGGCTTCTGGGTCAGCGTCCGCCGGCAGGCCGGGAATGCCGACGACGCGCTCATGCGCGCGCTGCACGGTCCGGGGTGGAGGGACCCGGCCGGCGCGCCGCCCGGGCGGCGGGCGTGGCACGTGGCGACCACGCTCGCCGCGCTCGGGGCCGTCGCCGGCGTCGCGTCGCGCCGTCGGGCGCTGACGCGCGTCGGCGGCGCCCTGTGGCTGCTCGCGACGGCGGACTTCGCGTGGCGGCGCATCGCCCCGGGCCCCCGCACGGCACGCGAGATCGCCCGCATGTGCTCGACGAGCACCATCCTGCCGCTCGCGGCGACGTTCCACTGGCTGCGCGGCGTGCGGGACGCACGCGGGGCGGCGCCGTGGACGTCCCGGTCGGCGCCCGCGCGTCCGCTCGACGCCGTACTGCTCGATCGCGACGGGACGATCGTCGTCGACGTACCGGAGAACGGCGATCCGACCCGCGTCGTTGCGATGCCGCTCGCCCGCCGTGCGCTCGACCGTCTTCGCGCCGCCGGCGTCCGTCTCGCCGTGGTGTCGAACCAGGCCGCGGTGGCGCGCGGCACGCTGCGCCTCGACCAGGTCGAGGCCGTCAATCGGCAAATCGAAAGACAGCTCGGCCCGTTCGACCTCTGGCTGGTCTGCCCGCACGGACCGGACGACGGCTGCGCCTGCCGCAAGCCCGCGCCGGGCATGGTCCGCCGGGCGCTCGCCCTGCTCGACGTCGCGCCGGGACGATGCGCGCTCGTGGGCGACACCGGTGCCGACGTCGCCGCGGCGCGCGCGGCCGGCGTGCGCGCGATCCTGGTGCCGAACGACGTCACGCGCCGCGACGAGGTCGCCGAGGCGCCCGAGGTGGCACGCGATCTCGACGAGGCGGCCCGCCGCCTGCTCGCGGGGGCGGCATGAACGTCTTCCTCTGGCACGTGCACGGCGCGTGGACGACGGCCTTCGTGCACGGAGCGCATCGCTACCTCGTCCCCGTCCTGCCCGATCGCGGACCCGACGGTCGCGGGCGCGCGCGTACCTATGCGTGGCCGGGCAACGCGGTCGAGGTGACGCCCGAGGAAGCCGCGCGCGCCGAGGTCGACGTCGTCGTCCTGCAGCGGCCGAGCGAGCTCGAGCTCGCCGAGCGCTGGCTCGGCGGCCGGCGGCCGGGACGCGACGTGCCGGCGTTCTACGTCGAGCACAACGCGCCGCAGGGCCGCATCGACGAGATGCGCCACCCGATGGCGGATCGCGCCGACCTGACCGTGGTCCACGTGACGCACTTCAACCGCCTGTTCTGGGACACGGGCACGACGCGCACCATCGTCATCGAGCACGGCATCGTCGATCCGGGCTACCGCTACCGCGGCGACCTGCCGCGCGCCGCCGTCGTCGTCAACGAGGCCGCGCGGCGCGGCCGCGTCACCGGCACCGACCTGCTGCCGCTGCTCGGCGGCGCGGCGCCGCTCGACCTGTTCGGCATCGACGCGGCGCGCCTCGGCGGCATCGAGGACCTGCCGCAGGACCGGCTGCACGACGAGATGGCGCGCCGCCGCGTGTACCTGCACCCGGTCCGCTGGACGTCGCTCGGCCTGTCGCTGCTCGAGGCGATGCACCTCGGCATGCCGGTCGTCGCGCTCGCGACGACCGAGGTGACGGCGGCCGTGCCCGAGGGCGCCGGCGTCGTCTCGAACCGTCTCGACGTCCTCGAGCGAGCTCTGCGCTGCCTGCTGGCCGACCCCACCCGGGCGCGCTCCATGGGTCGCACCGCCCGAGACGCGGCGCTGACGCGCTACGGGCTGCGGCGATTCCTGTCCGACTGGGACTCGGCCCTACGCGAGGTAGCCTCATGAACGTAGCGATGATCTCCGAGCACGCGAGCCCGCTCGCCGCGCTGGGCCGCGAGGACGCCGGCGGCCAGAACGTGCACGTGGCCGCGCTCGCCGCCGCGCTCGCCCGGCGCGGCTGCGAGGTCACCGTGTACACGCGCCGCGACGACGCGAGGCTGCCGTGCCGCGTGGCACTCGCGCCGCACGTCGTGGTGGAGCACGTCGACGCGGGTCCGCCGGAGCCGGTGCCGAAGGACCTGCTGCTGCCGTACATGGACGAGTTCGCGGCGCGGGTCGGCCGCCGCTGGCGTCGGCACCCGCCCGACCTCGTGCACGCGCATTTCTGGATGTCGGGCCGCG
>JBFMAS010000107.1:0-16951 GCA_040755575.1 Thermodesulfobacteriota bacterium | reverse complement strand
CGCGCCGTGCCCGGCGCACCAAAAGAAAAGGCCCGGGGGTCGAGACTCCCGGGCCTTTCGGCGTTCCGTATCGTCCTACGCGGCTTCAGAGAACCGCGGCGAGCGCAGCGCAACCCCGGGCACGAGTGGCCTCGTTCCTTGCTGCGAGACGACAACAGCAGGTTGCGGCGAACGACATGGTCCGTTCGTCTAGCGGCGTCGCACGGCGTACGCAAGTCCCCGCGAAGAAGATTTTTGCGCCGTCCTGGAGTCGCCGCCTCGAGCGTGGCCGCGGCGCAAGATGTTCACTTTCAGTGATTGACTTGCTTGACTCAGCCGCTCGATCCCCCTAACAACGTCGATCATGCAGTTCGTTGCTTGTCGTCGCCGCGCGAGTTGGTGGGATCGACTTCCGCCCTCCGTTCGCTGAGCGATCGAGCGCGAACTGGAACGAGCCCACCACCTCCGGGTCGGTGGGCTTTCCCGTCTCTGGGCCGGTTGCTCGCCGATCCGTCCGTGGATGCGCTCCAGGAAGGATCGTACGAGGATGAGCCAGCAGCGAGACGCGAGCGCGGCGAAGAAGCGCTCCCACACGCCGGGCGGCTACGACGCACCGACCGACCGAACGGGGGTCGCGGGCGACTCCGCGACGAGGAATGCCTCGGAGCCGCCGCCGTGGTGCGGTGACCACTTCGACATCTCGAGCCCCGAGTACCGTGAGGCATGCCGGCTGTTTCCCGGGTTCGAGCTGCTGCCCACGGCGCTGCTCGCATCGTTCGACCCCTATGCGAGGTTCTTCCGGCGAGATGATGGTCCGCTGACTCTTGCCGAGCGCGAGACGGTCGCCCGCGCCGTCACCGGCCGGGACGAGGTGCGACTCGGGACGCCAGGACGACTACCGGCGCTCGACGACGAGCGAGAGCGCCTGATCAGCGCGTTCTGCGTCAAGCTCGTTCACCGATGGTCGTCGGTGGCCGAGGAGGTCGCCCTCATGCTCGAGGCTGGGATGTCGAGCCGGATCGTCCACTCCATCGCCGAGACGGCCATCGTGTTTCGCTACGCGGCGAGCCTCGCCGCTGCAATGCTCTGCCAGCCTCCAGCTCGAGCCGTCGCGGCGCGCGAGAGCTCCTGCCCGCGCTGCAGCGTCTCGACCACAGCTTGACGTTTTGGCTCCTACCATCCGGGATGGCGGAGGTCTGCAAAACCATCCGTGCCGGGTTCGACTCCCGGGGGGAGCCGTACGAGCGCCTCCGCCGAGCAGCCCGTACGCCGCGACCGCAGCCGAGCTCGGTTATGCAGAAGACGTCGAGCGCGTCACCTGCGTCTACCGCTGGGGTGACCACCGGGAGCGCTCGCCGCGGTGAGCGCCCGCCTCGCCGCCGCCTTCACCGTCGCCGGCACGCTTGCGATGCCGCGCCCGGCTGCGCGGGCGCGCGCCGCCGGCGCGGACGCGGTCCACGTGTCGTTGCCCTCGTACGCGCCGGCGGTCACGATCCCGCTGCTCGAGGCCCTGATCGCCTGACTACGGCGCGACGCAGGGGAAGGAGGCGGCGATGCCCGCCGTCGTCAGCGAATCCTGCGCGCGCGGATCGATGAGGAAGAGCTCGCGCTCCGTCGAGCAGCGTGCGTCGGCGAAGACGCAGTTCACCAGGTCGGTGACGCTCCCTGCCGAGCAGCCGGCCGACACGTTGAAGAAGCCGAGCCCCTCGACGTACTGCTCGAGCTCGGCGAGCGGGATCAGGCCGCAGCGCTGCACGACCTTCGCCGCCTTGCTCGCGAGCGCGTCGGCGACCTTGGTCGGTGTCGCGCCGCAGAGGGTCGCCGCACGCGCGAGACACGTCGTCGGATCGACGGCGTCGATCTCGTCGGCGAGCTTGCACTCGACCACCTTCTGCGCGCAGCCGTAGAGCCGCAGGTACATCACGTTGGTGAACGAGCGCACCTGGCTCTCGAACTGCTTCTGGCAGTTCAGCAGCTCCTTGCTCGTCGCCGCCGAAGCGAACGAGCCGGTCTGCAGGATCAGTGCCGCCGCCAGCGCGGCGACGAGGATTTTGTTCCGGTTCATCGCTGTGCTCCTCGCTCCGTTGCGGGCGCTCACGGCACGACGTCGACGTCGCCGCTCGCGACGTCGTCACAGGCCTGGTCCTTGAAATCGATGCTGTACGCGATCGTCCCGGTCGCCGTGAAGGGCCCGAAGATCGCCACCTCGTTCGGCCCCCACGGCTCCTTGATCGTCAGCTCCTGCGTGCCGACCGTGATCGTCAGACGGCCGTTCGACGCGCCGCCGCCGCACGACAGGTCGGGATTGCCGGTGATGCGGAGCGCGCTGCCGACCGGGACGTTGATCGTGCCGGGGTCGACGAGCGTGCCGCTGCCCGGGGCGGTGGAGTTGATCTCGACGTCGACCGTCGGCGGCAGCGGGATGTTCGGGAACTCGTCGCCGAGGCCGACGTTGCTCAGCAGCAGAGCGGCGCGCGGCTTCACCTGCGCAACCGTCGCGTCGACCTCCTCCTCGACGTTCTCGCGGATGCAGTCGACGAGCGACGGGATATCGGGCTCTCCGGCACACTCGGCGTCGTTCGCGTACCACAGCCCGCCGGGCCCGTTGGACAGCATGCTCGGCAGGTCGAAGACCAGGCAGGCGGTCGCCGACTTGCTGTCGAACGCAGCCTGCGCCTTGCTCAGCGTCGTGTCCGCTCCTGCGCCGAGGCGCGCGTTGCACGACTTGATCGCGAGGTCACGGCACGCGTTCGGATTGGTGGCGTCGACCTCGAGCTGGATCTCGCACTTCAGCAGCCGATCGACGCAGTTCAGCAGCAGGCTGAGGCGCTTCTTGGCGTAGTTGCGCCCCTGGACGCTGATCGTCTTGCGACACGTCTTCGCGGCGGTGAACGCCGGACTCGCCTCGACGCGCGCCACGCCGGCCACCAGCGTCGCGCAGAAGGCGACGGTCATGGGCAGCGCCAGCTTCCGCCCGTAGTCGATGTTCATGTTGCACCCTCCTCGGGTCGGTGTCCGCGGCTCGCGCGGGGCACCCAGGTTCGGGACCGGGAACGAAGGAACGCTGGAGCGCTGGAACGCCGCGCCGGCCGGACGCTCGCCCGGCCGGCGCGGAAGGCTCACTCGGTGGGCGGAAGCGCCGGGCAGCCGCTGCAGACGCTGCCGCCGCCGACCGCCGTGCCGCCGCGCGCCTCGCACAGCTCGGCGTTGCGCTTCACCTTCGGATCGCCGACGGTGATGCAGTCGGTGGCCGTGTCGCAGGCGATCGTCTCGTCGTTGCTGCACACGCCCTCGGCGGTGCCGTCGCCCGGCAGCGCGTCGCTGCACGTTCCGCTCGTGTCGTAGACGCAGCACAGCACCGCGCCTTCCTTGCCGCACGTCGAGCGGGCCGCGCAGCGCGTGATGGTGCGCTTCGCCTCGGCGTCGAGGCAGCCCTGCTTGCGCAGGGCGTTGCGGAAGCGGGTGACGCAGCTCACGTACTTGCCGTGGTTCCTCCACTGCTGTCCGTTGGCGTCGGAATCGCACGGACACGCGGCCGCCACCGCCGCCGCGACGTCCTCCGGGCACTCGCTCGGCTGCGCGCCGGCCGGCACCGCGATCGCGATCACTCCCAGCGTCAAGAAGAAGAGCAGCTTGCGCATGGTCAGGTCTCCTTTCGTCTCGTCGCGAACGGCGCGCTGCCGTCGCGGACAGTGAGAGGCGGTAGTCCATGTCTCATGCGTCCGTCAATGGCGGATTTACCCCTCGGTAGTTCCCCGCGGCGAACGTGTCACATGCTGGGCTGACTCGGGGAAACCCCGAGAGGCGTGCGTACGCCGACTTGCGAGGAGCGCAGCCCGGCGCGATCCTCCACGCCGAGCGTGCCCCCGCGAGGCGCGCGGCGAAGGGGGCTCGGCGTGCACGATCTCATCATCCGCAACGCGACGATCTGCGACGGCACCGGCGGCGACGCGCGCCCGGGCGACGTCGCGATCACGGGTGGGCGCATCGCGGCGGTCACGCCGCCCGGCGCGATCGCGAGCGGCGGCAAGAGCGCCGCCGAGCAGCTCGACGCCGGCGGGCTCGTCGCGGCGCCGGGCTTCATCGACGTGCACACGCACTACGACTGCCAGCTCTTCTGGGACCCGACGGCGAGCCCGTCGTCGTGGCACGGCGTCACGACCGTCGTGATGGGCAACTGCGGCTTCACCATCGCGCCCTGCCTGCCCGAGCACCGCGAGACCGTGATGGAGCTGCTGCTCTACGTCGAGGGCATGCCGATCGACACACTGCGCGCCGGCATCGAGTGGAGCTGGCAGGAGTTCCCGGAGTACTTGACGGCGCTCGAGCGTCAGGGCGTCGGACCGAACGTCGCGGCCTTCGTCGGCATGTCGGCGGTCCGCTTCCACGCGATGGGCAAGGCCGCGGTCGAGCGCGCGGCGAACGCGGAGGAGATCCACCGCATGCGCGCGATCGTGCGCGACGCGATGCGAGCCGGCGCGATCGGCTGGTCGACGTCGCTCTCGCCGACGCACTTCTTCGGCGACGGCACGCCGGCGCCGACGCGGCTCTCGGACGACGCCGAGCTCGACGCGATGGCCGAGGTGCTGCGCGAGCTCCCGCACGGGCTGATCGAGCTCGCGCCGAAGAGCCTGCTCGCGACGCCGGACCAGAAGCTCGCCGAGCTCGACCTGTTCGACCGCCTCGCGCGCCTGTCGGGCAAGACCGTGACCTTCGCGCCGCTGCACGACAACCCGTTCTTCCCCGGCTCGGCGCAGGCGATCCTCGCCGCCGCGACCGAGCGCCAGCAGCGCGGCGCGAGCGTCGTGCCGCAGGTCGGCTGCCGGCCGCTCGAGCTGCGCTTCGACTTCAGGGCGCCCGCCTTCGGCCTCGAGAACAACCCCTACTGGAAGCCGATCCTGCACGAGCCGCGCGACGCGCGCCGCGCGCGCTTTGCCAGCGAGGAGCTCCGCGCCGAGCTGCGCGGCTTTGACGGCAACTTCAAGGCGCTGCTCACGCCGAGCTGGGAGCGGATGTTCCTGCGCATGCCCGCGCGCTCCGGAAACGAGCGCTTCCGCGACCGCAGCGTCGCCGAGATCGCGCGCGAGCTCGGCAAGCACCCGGTCGACGCCTTCCTCGACGTGACCCTCGCCGACGACCTCGAGGGCCAGTGGGGCGTCGAGATCCTGAACGCCGACGAGAAGGGCGTCGCCGAGCTGATGCGCTCGCCGGCCACGGTCCTCGCCCTGTCCGACGCCGGCGCGCACGTCGACACGCTCTGCGACCAGGGCTTCACGAGCTACCTCCTCGGCCACTGGGTGCGCGAGCTCGGCGCGCTGCGGCTCGAGGACGCGGTGCGCATGCTGACCTCGCGGCCGGCCGAGGTCTACGGCCTCACCGAGCGCGGCACGCTGGCGCCCGGCAAGGCGGCCGACGTCGTGCTGTTCGACCCGAAGACGATCCGCATGCGGCCGACCGAGGTGGTCGCCGACCTGCCCGGCGGACAGACGCGGCTCCTGCAGCGCGCCGACGGCATCCCGCTCGTGCTGGTCAACGGCGAGCGCGTGGTCGCGGACGGCGCGCCCACGGGCAAGCTCGCGGGCCGGGTGCTGCGCGGCGGCGAAGCGCTCGCGTCGACGAGAACCTGAAACGACTCCCCGCCTTCTTCCAACCGTTGGTGTCGCTGCCGTTCGACGACGCTGCGGCCGCGCAGTACGCGGTGCTCCGACAGCAGCTCGAGGGCCCGGCAGCCCGATCGGCGCGACGGCATGATGATCGCCGCGACCGCGCTCGCTGCCGACGTGCGCGTCGCGACGTTCGATCACGAGGCCTTCCGCCGGATCGCCGGGCGGCGGGTCGACGCCTGGTAGCGAAGCCAAACGGAGCTGCGGCCTACGATCTTTCCAGCAGCGCCACCGCCTCGACGTGGTACGTCTGCGGGAACAGGTCGATCGGCTGCACCCGCTCGACGCGGTACGCGGCCGCGAGCGTCTTGAGGTCGCGCGCCAGCGTCGCGGGGCTGCACGAGACGTACACGATCCGCGCCGGCGCGAGCTCGAGCAGCCCGGGCAGCGCCTCCGCGGCGCCGGCGCGCGGCGGGTCGAGCACCACGACGTCGAAGCGCGCGCGGTCGCGCACGAAGCGACGCAGCACGCGGTCCGTCGCACCGGCGACCACCTCGAGGTTGGCGAGCCCCAGGCGGCGCGCATTGTCGCGGGCCGCACAGGCGCTCGACGGCGCGCGCTCTACCGCCGTCACGTGCGCCGCGCGGCGCGCGAGCGGGATGCTCAGGTTGCCGGCGCCGGCGTAGAGGTCCGCGACGCGCTCGTCGTGCGCGACGGCCGCCGCGTCGAGCACCTCGCGGATCAGCGCCGCGTTCCCGTGGTCGCTGACCTGGCTGAAGTCGCCGGCCGCGAGCCACATCTCGTCGCCCGGGCTCGCACCGGCGAGCGGCACCCGCACGCGGTCGTCGCCCCACACGCGGTGGAAGCCGCGGCCGCGCAGCACCAGCGCCGCGACGCGCGGCTCGCGCCGCAGCCACGCGGCGCTCGTCTCCGCGTCGCTCGCGATGAGCGGCCCGTCCGCCTGCGCGACCAGCGCGACGCGCTCGTCGTCGTCGCCCGCCCCCGTCGCGACGATCTCGACCCGCTGCACGCGCGTCCCGAGCGAGGCGACCCAGCGCTGCGCGAGCGGGATCGCGCCCGCGAGGCGGTCGTGCGCGAGCAGACAGCTCTCGACCGGCACGACGTCGTGCGACGCCGCGGCCATGAAGCCGAGGCGGCGCTGCGCGTCGACGCGCAGGCTCAGGCGCCGGCGGTAGCCGAGCTCGGCGGGCGCGCGCAGGATCGGGCGCACGACGTCCGGGTCGAGCCCGCCGATGCGCGTGACGAGGTCGCGCACCGCCTCTTCCTTCGCCGCTGCCTGCGCCGCGTAGTGAACGTGCTGCCACGGGCAGCCGCCGCAGCGCGGGAGATAGACGCACGGCGGCTCGCGACGCGCCGCACCAGGCGTGATCACGCGCGCGACGCGCGCGTAGGCGTACGCGCGGCGGTCCTCCTCCACGACGAGCTCCAACTCGTCGCCCGGCGCGGCGCCGCGTACGAAGTGCACCTTGCCGTCGATGCGCGCGATGCCGTGCGGCCCGTGCGCGAGCGAATCGATGCGAGCGGCGACCATACGTTGACCCGCGACCGGGACGCTTCTACGGTCGGTACCATGCCGCGCGCGGTGGTGCCGTACGGGTCCTGGCGCTCGCCGATCACCGCCGCGCTGCTGGTCGGCGAGTCGGTCGGCCTCGGCGCGATCGCGGTCGCGGGAGAGGGCCTCTTCTGGGCCGAGTCGCGCCCTGCGGAGGCGGGCCGCACCGCCATCGTGCAGCGCGCACCGGACGGCACCGTCGCCGACGTCCTGCCCGCGCCGTGGAGCGCGCGCTCGCGCGTGCACGAGTACGGCGGCGGCGCGTGGGTGGTCGAGCGCGACACGGTGTACTTCGTCGAGGACCGCGAGCAGACGATCCATGCGTGCCTGGTCGGCACCTCGCCGCGGCGCCTGACCGAGCCGAGCGCGCGGCGCTACGCGGACCTGGTGGTCGATGCGCGCCGCGGGCGCCTGATCGCCGTCTGCGAGGAGCACCACGACGCCGGCGTCGAGCCGACCAACACGCTCGTCGCGGTGCCGCTCGACGGGTCCGCGCGCGTCGAGACGCTGGTCGCGGGCCACGACTTCTACGCCGCGCCGCGGCCGAGCCCAGACGGTGCGCGCCTCGCGTGGCTCGCGTGGCGCCATCCGCACATGCCGTGGGACGAGAGCGAGCTGTGGCTGGGCGAGCTGACGGCCGACGGCCGCGTGAGCGGCGCGCGGCGCGTCGCGGGCGGCCGTGGCGAGTCGGTCTTCCAGCCCGAGTGGTCGCCGGACGGCGCCTTGCACTTCGTCGCCGACCGGACCGGCTGGTGGAACCTCTACCGCCTGTGCGGGGAGCGCGCCGAGCCGCTGTGCCCGATGCCGGCCGAGTTCGGCCTGCCGCAGTGGAGCTTCGGCACGACCACCTACGGCTTCGCGAGCGCGACGAGCATCGTCTGCACGTACGCCGAGCGCGGCGAGTGGCGCCTCGCGCGGCTCGCGACGGACAGCGGGCGCCTCGAGCCGCTCGGCGTGCCGTTCGTCGCCTTCTCCGGCCTGCGCGTCACTCCGCGGAAGGCGTACTTCGTCGCCGGCTCGGCGGCCGCGCCCGCGGCGCTCGTCGAGCTCGACCTCGAGACGCGGGCGCAGCGCGCGGTACGCGGCTCGTCGTCGCTCGCCGTCGACCCGGCCGACGTCTCGGTCGCGCAATCGATCGAGTTCCCGAGCGCGGCGGGGCGCAGCGCGTTCGCGTTCTACTATCCGCCGGCGAACGGCGCGTACGCGGGACCGGAGCACGACCTTCCGCCGCTGCGCGTCCGCTCGCACGGCGGGCCGACGGCCGCGACCGACGGCTCGCTCAAGCTGCCGATCCAGTACTGGACGAGCCGCGGCTTCGCGGTGCTCGACGTCAACTACGGCGGCAGCACGGGCTACGGGCGCGAGTACCGCGAGCGCCTGCGCGGGGCGTGGGGCGTGGTCGACGTCGAGGACTGCGTCGCGGGCGCTCGCTTCGTCTGCGAGCGCGGGCTCGCCGACCCCGCGCGCGCGACGATCAGCGGCGGCAGTGCCGGCGGCTACACGACGCTGTGCGCGCTCGTCTTCCACGACTTCTTCCGCGCCGGCGCGAGCCACTACGGCATCGGCGACCTCACCGCGCTCGCGGCGGACACGCACAAGTTCGAGTCGCGCTACACGGACTCGCTGGTCGCGCCGTATCCCGAGGGCGCCGAGGTCTACCGCGCGCGCTCGCCGCTCTTCCACGCCGACCGCCTGTCGTGTCCGGTGATCTTCTTCCAGGGGCTCGAGGACCGCGTCGTGCCGCCGGGCCAGGCCGAGGCGATGGTCGCGGCGCTGCGCAAGAAGCGCCTGCCGGTCGCCTACGTCGCGTTCCCCGGCGAGCAGCACGGCTTCCGCCGTGCGGAGAGCATCCGCCGCGCGCTCGAGGCCGAGCTCTACTTCTTCTCGCGCGTGCTCGGCTTCGCGCTCGCCGAGCCGATCGAGCCGGTGCCGATCGAGAACCTCTGACGCGCCCGCGGCCGCGTCGGGGACGAGGCGGCGGGCGGGCGCCGCGTCAGGCGAGACGGCGGCGGAGGTAGTTGACGACGTCGATCCGCGTGACCAGTCCGAGGAAGCGCCCGCCGTCGACGACGATCGGCACCATGCCGCGGTCGAACACCGGCAGGAGCTCGTCGAGCGACGCGTCCGGCGCGACCGTCTCGAGCCCGCTCGACATGAAGTCGCGGACGGGACGCGCGAACGCTGCTGGGTCGCGCGTGGCCGCGAGCAGGACGTCGTACTCGTCGACGATGCCGACGATGCGCTCTCCGTCGAGCACCGGAAGCTGCGACACGTCGTAGAGCTTCATGCGCGCGTGCGCGACGGCGAGCGCGTCGCCCGGCTCGAGCGCGACCACGGAGCCGTCCTCCTGGCTGCGCCCGATGACGTCGCGCAAATCGCCGCTCGCGGCCCCGCGCAGGAGGCCCTGGTCCTGCATCCAGTAGTCGTTGAACATCTTCGACAGGTACTTGTTGCCGCTGTCGCAGACCAAGGTGACGACGCGCTTCGGCGCCGTCTGCTCGCGGCACCAGCGCAGCGCCGCCGCGACCAGCGTGCCGGTCGACGAGCCCGCGAGGATCCCCTCGTCGCGCAGCAGGGCGCGGGCGGTGCGGAAGCTCTCCTCGTCGGAGATCGTGTAGGCGCGCCGCACGCGCGACAGGTCGGCGATGGGCGGCACGAAGTCCTCGCCGATGCCCTCGACGAGCCACGAGCCCGCCTCGCCAACCTCGCCGGTCGCGACGTAGCCGGCGAGCACCGAGCCCTCGGGGTCGGCGAGCACCATCTCGACGTGCGGGGCGACGCGGGCGAAGAAGCGCGACAGCCCGGTCAGCGTGCCGCCCGAGCCGACGCCGCACACCGCGGTGTCGAGGCGGCCGTCCATCTGCCGCCAGATCTCGGGCGCCGTCGTCTGCTCGTGCGCGGCGGGGTTCGCCGGGTTGCCGAACTGGTTGACGTAGTAGCCGCCCGTCTCGCGCGCGATCCGCTCCGCGAGGTCCTGGTAGTACTCGGGGTGACCCTTGGCGACGTCGGAGCGGGTCATGCGCACCTCGGCGCCCAGCGCGCGCAGATGGAAGACCTTCTCGCGGCTCATCTTGTCGGGGATGACGAGGATCAGGCGGTAGCCCTTGCGCGCCGCGACCAGCGCCAGGCCGAGGCCGGTGTTGCCCGCCGTCGCCTCGACCAGCGTCGAGCCGGGGCCGATCGCGCCCGCGCGCTCGGCGGCCTCGATCATCGCGAGGCCGATCCGGTCCTTGATCGAGCCGCCCGGATTCTGGTTTTCTAGCTTGACGAAGAGCGCGCACGGCCCGACGTCGAAGGCCGTGAGCTCGACCAGCGGCGTGTTGCCGATCAGCGGCAGGATGCCGCGGCTCGGCGACGGCGCTTCCGGTGAGCTCATGCCCCGCGCGCCGCCCGAAGCGCTGCTTCGAGGTCGTCCCACAGGTCCTCGACGTGCTCGAGCCCGACCGACAGGCGCACCAGCGAGTCGCCGATGCCGAGCGCGCGCCGCTGCTCGGCCGGGATCGAGGCGTGCGTCATGAGCGCCGGGTGCTCGGCGAGCGACTCGACGCCGCCCAGGCTCTCGGCGAGGGTGAAGAGCCGCAGCGCGCGCAGGAAGCGGCCGGACTCCGCGAGCCCGCCCTCGAGCTCGAGGGAGATCATCCCGCCCGGACCGCGCATCTGCCGCTGCGCGAGCGCGTGCTGCGGATGCGACGCGAGCCCCGGGTAGTGGACGCGTGCGACGCCGGGCGCACCCTCGAGCCGGCGCGCGAGCTCCGCCGCGCTCTCGACGTGGCGCTGCATCCGCAGCGGCAGGGTCTTGATGCCGCGCAGGACCAGGTAGCAGTCCATCGGGCTCGGCACGGCGCCGATCGCGTTCTGCAGGTGGCGGAGCCGCGGGATCAGCTCCGCGTCGCTCGTGACGAGCGCCCCTCCGACCACGTCGGAGTGGCCGTTGACGTACTTGGTGGTCGAGTGCAGGACGACCGCCGCGCCGAGCGCCAGCGGATTCTGCAGCACCGGCGAGGCGAAGGTGTTGTCGACCACGACGCGGATGCCGCGCGCGCGCGCCAGCTCCGCCACCGCCGCGAGGTCGACCAGCTTCAGCATCGGGTTGCTCGGCGTCTCGACCCAGATCATCCGCGTGCGCGGCTCGAGCGCGCGCTCGACCGCGTCGAGCGAGCTCAGGTCGGCGAACGTCGCGTCGATGCCGAGCGGGCCGAGCACGGTGGCGAAGATGCGGTAGGTGCCGCCGTAGACGTCGTCGCCGCACAGCACGTGATCGCCGGGGCGCAGCACGTGCAGCAGGGTCGTCGCCGCGGCGCAGCCGCTCGCGAACGCGAACGCCGCATCGCCGCCCTCGAGCACGGCGAGCGACGCCTCGAGCGCGGCGCGCGTCGGATTGCCGCTGCGCGAGTAGTCGAAGCGCCTGGGCTTGCCGGGCTCCGGCTGCGCGAAGGTGCTGGCGAGGACGATCGGCTGCATCACGGCGCCGTGCACCGGGTCGGGCTCCTGGCCGCCGTGGATCGCGAGCGTCTCGAGGTGCAGCTCGTCGTCGCCGTGGTCGCGCGCGCCGTCGCGGCTCACGGGCTCGCCTCCTCGTAGAGCACCCCCGACAGGTAGCGCTCGCCCGAGTCGGGCAGGATGACGACCATCGTCTTGCCGGCGAACTCCGGCAGGCGCCCGAGCCGCAGCGCGACGGCCGCCGCGGCGCCGCTCGAGATGCCGGACAGGATGCCCTCCTCGCGCGCGAGCCGGCGCGCGACCTCGATCGCCTCCTCGTCGCTCACCGTCTCGACCCGGTCGACGACCGCGAGATCGAGGTTCCTCGGCACGAAGCCGGCGCCGATGCCCTGGATCTTGTGCGGCGACGGCGCGAGCGGCTGCTTGGCGAGCGTCTGGCTGATCACCGGGCTCTTCGCCGGCTCGACCGCGACCGACAGCAGCGCCCTGCCGCGCACCTGCTCGAAGTAGCGCGACACGCCCGTGATCGTGCCGCCCGTGCCGACGCCCGACACGAGCACGTCGACCGCGCCGTCGGTGTCGTCCCAGATCTCGGGCCCGGTGGTGTCCTGGTGCACCTGCGGATTCGCCGGGTTGTCGAACTGCTGCGGCATGAACCAGCGCTCGGGCGCGCTGGCACGGATCTCCTCCGCGCGCAGGATCGCGGCCTTCATGCCCTCTGCGCCCGGCGTCAGCACCAGCTCGGAGCCGAAGGCGGCCAGCACCTTGCGGCGCTCGAGGCTCATCGTGTCGGGCATGGTCAGCGTCAGCCGGTAGCCGCGCGAGGCGCAGACGAACCCGAGCGCGATGCCGGTGTTGCCGCTCGTCGGCTCGACCACCTGCATGCCCGGCCGGAGCACCCCGCGGCGCTCGGCGTCGTCGATCATCGACGCGCCGATCCGGTCCTTCACCGAGAAGGCGGGGTTGCGCCCTTCGATCTTGGCCAGCAGCCGGGCCTCGAGGCCGCGGCCGAGACGGTTCAACCGCACCAGCGGCGTGCGCCCGATCGTGCGCGAGTTGTCGTCGAGGATCTGCGCCATGCCGACCAACCTAGCGCGGCAACGGATCCAACACGATGGCGCGCTCCACCGTCGTCAAGCGGCGAACGGGTCGATGCGGAACTCCTTCACCGTCGCCATCCCGGTGAGGGTCTCCGCGAGCCGCACGGCGTTGCGCGCGTGCATCGTCCTGATGATCATCCGGTACTCGAAGAACTTGCCCTCGCCGGTCAGGCGGTAGCTCAGGTTGGCGAGGCTGAAGCCGTGTCGCGTGATCAGGTCGCGCAGGTCCGGCTCGGGCATCACCGCCTCGCGCGGAAAGCGCACCATGTGGATCGAGTAGTGCTGGAGCGGCATCATCGCCTCGATGCGGCGGAAGATGGTGAGCGTGCCGAGGGTGAGCGCGGTCGCGACGACCACCGCCCAGTAGAAGCCGACGCCGGCGAGGATGCCGATCGCGGCGGTGATCCAGATCGACGCCGCGGTCGTCAGCCCTCGCACGCTGAGCCCCTCGCGCATGATGACGCCGGCGCCGAGGAAGCCGATGCCGGTCATCACGCCCTGCGCCATGCGGGTCGGGTCGACGCGCACCGTCTCGACCGCCGCTGGCGAGAACCACTCGCTCTGGTAGCGCGTCACGAGCATCAGGAGCGTCGACGACATGCACACCAGCGTGTGCGTGCGGAAGCCGGCGGGACGGCCGTGGAAGCTGCGCTCGAGACCGATCAGCCCGCCGGCCGCGAGCGCGAGGAGCACGTGCCCGATCACGCCGAGACGGCTGCCGGTGCGCAGGAAGGCGAGGAGCGGCTCGATCGCTTCCGGCACGGACCTCACTCCGCGCGCACGTCGAACCGTGCGAGCATCTCCTCCGTGACGGCCCCTGCGGCCGCGACGTCGCGGTAGAGGTACGCGGCCTCGCGCGGCCGGCGCGCGAGGCCGCGCTCGCGGTCGATCTCGATCAGCCCGAAGGTCTTGCCGTAGCCCTCGGCCCACTCGAAGTTGTCCATCAACGTCCAGTAGAAAAATCCGCGGAGGTCGACGCCGTCGCGCAGCGCGCGGTGGCACTGCGCGAGGTGCACCAGCAGGTGGCGGCACCGCGCGCGCTCGTCGCGCGTCGCCATGCCGTTCTCGGTGACGTAGACCGGGCAGCGAAGCCGACCGAGGCGCACGAGCTGCGCGTGCAGGCCACGCGGGTAGACCTCCCAGCCCATCTGGTCGTGGAACTCCGGCGGCTCGCCCGGCCGCCGCGCGCCGTGCAGCGGAGCCTCGCCGCCGTCGCGCGCGTCGCGCGCGCCCCCGGCGCTGTGCTGCGCCTCCTCGAGGCTGCCCGCGCGCACCAGCATGCGCGCGTAGTAGTTGAGGCCGACCAGGTCGTAGGAGCCCTTCAGGCCGGGCACTTCCGCGCCGTCGCCGACCGGCGGCGCGACGACGCCGCGCAGCAGGCCCTCGAGGTAGTACTGGTTGAACAGGAAATCCTGCTGCGCCGCGGCCGCGCGGTCGGCCTCGCTCGACGGATCGAGCGCCTCGATGTACGGCATCTGCAGCACGGGGCCGACGTCGGTCGCGTGGCGGGCGGCGTCCTTGACCGCGTGGTACATGGCGCCGTGCGCGAGCAGGACGTGCTTCGCGACCGGCAGGGCGCGCCCGAGGTCGCGCACGCACGGCGGGTGGATGCCCATCACGTAGCACAGCGCCGGCGCGACCATCGGCTCGTTGATGGTGAACCAGAAGCGGACGCGGTCGCCGAGCTCGCGCGCCGAGTGCGCGGCGAAGCGGGCGAGCCAGTCGACCATCGTCGGGTTCTCCCAGCCGCCCTGACGCTGCGCCCAGATCGGGTTGGTGAAGTGGTGCAGCGTGACCGTCGGCTCCATGCCGAGCTCGCGGATCGCGTCGCACACGGCGCGGTAGTGATCGATCTCGCGTGCGTCGAAGCGTCCCTCCTCCGGCTCGATGCGCGACCACTCGATCGAGATGCGCTGCGCGTTCATGCCGAGCTCGCGCGCGAGCACGAAGTCCTCGCGGAAGCGGTGGTAGTGGTCGCACGCGAGCTCGCTCGTCGAGCCGTCGCGAACGTTGCCCGGCTGCTGCTCCCACTCCCACCAGTGGTTGTTCGTGCAGCCGCCCTCCACCTGGTGCGCGGCGGTCGCAGCGCCGAACAGGAAGCCGTCGGGGAATCGCAGTTCCATCGCTTCCGGAGTACACCGGGCCGTCGAGCGAAAGCGAGAGGGCGGGCGGCCCGCCGCCGCCGACTCGCCGGCGAGCCCCTACTTCCGCACGTAGGCCCGCGCGGCGTCGCACCAGGTGCGGTACATCGCCTCGCCGAGCAGGACGAAGCGGACCTCGCGGAGCGCGCCGGCGTGCTCGGCGCAGGTCGCGATCGCGACCTCGGCGGCCTCCTCCGCCGGGTAGCCGTAGACGCCGCACGAGATCGCCGGGAAGGCGATCGTCCGCAGGCCGTGCGCGTTCGCGAGCTCGAGCGACGAGCGGTAGGCGGAGCGCAGGAGCGGCGCGGACTTCGCGGCGCTCGCGTACACTGGCCCGACCGTGTG
Source organism: Thermodesulfobacteriota bacterium (assembly GCA_040755575.1). Classification (GTDB taxonomy): domain Bacteria; phylum Desulfobacterota; class Binatia; order UBA12015; family UBA12015; genus DATCMB01. The sequence goes on along the minus strand of JBFMAS010000107.1, from coordinate 1,770 downwards.
GATGACGTGGCGTGCCCGCAGCGCGAACCCGGGCGTGATGCGCGCCTCGCCGGTGGGACAGCGCACGTCGGGCCGCACCTCGGGGACGGCCCGGCACGCCTCGAGCAGCTCCTTGCCGGCCGCGCGGTGGATCGCGCCGTCGACGCCGCCCCCGCCGAGCATGCGCTGGTTCGCGGCGTTGACGATCGCGTCCGCGTCCTCCTGCGTGAGGTCGCCCTCGCGCACGATCAGGGTGCACTCGTCGGTCAGGGTGAAGCGCTCCATCGCCGCGTCCTCCGGCGACAGTCTACACCGAAGCCCGCCCGACGGCCGGATCCCGCTCCTCAGCCGCCGAACAGCACCTCGCAGCCGGTGCCGGCGAGCGCCGCGTCGACGCGCGCGCGGTCCGTGTCGCCGAGCGCGGCATGGCCCGCGCGCAGCCAGCGCAGGCACTTCCCCTGGTAGGGGAACGGCTTCTGCTCCCAGCGGGCGCCGTCGATGCGGCACACCACCGCGTCGGCGCCGCGGGCGAGCGCGTCGTCGTTGGCGAGCAGGAACGGCACGTAGGTGCGTCCGACCTCGCACAGCAGCGCGCGCAGCGTGGCGGGCAGCGGCTCGAGCGGGGCCCAGCCGCCGCCGTCCGCGACCTCGAGCCAGGCCAGGTCCTCGACGCGGTTCACCCACGCGACGACGCGCGGCGCGCGCTCGGCGGCGACGGCGCTCGGCGTCGGGTCGAACTGCGCGAGCTGCGTGAGCTGGCCGTAAAGCGCGAAGTCGGCGCTCGCGGGCCGCGCGCCGAACAGGAACGGGCGCTCCGTCAGGTGCGCAGCGAGCAGGTCGAGCAGCCGGACGTAGCTCGCCTCGATGGTCTCGCGCGTCGCTGCGCTCGAGCCCACGACGCCGAGGCGGCCGATCTGGCGCTCGGCGAAGGCGCGCGTCGCGGCCTCGTGCCGTGCGGGCGAGAGCTCGAAGCTCACGTCGAGCGGCAAGACGCGCGACGCCTTGCGCGCGTCGGCCTCGTACGCCCAGCGATAGTGGAACATCGCCTTGGTGAGCCACTCGTCGGCGTAGTCCTCGACGAGCGCGTCGAGGAAGGCCGTCGCCGGGTCGGGCGGGATGATGGACCGCTCGCGGTACGCCGCCTCGAGTCGGCGGATCTGGAAGGTCGAGTCGATCATCGCGCTGCGCTCGGCGCCGTCGGTGCCGGGGAAAACCAGCACCGGGATCAGCGCCACGGGCACGGCCGGCAGGTCGCGCGCGTCCGGAGACGCGCGCAGCACCCAGCGGAACGGGATGCGCCGGTAGCGCAGCACCGCGCGCATCTTGCGGCTGTAGGGCGATCCGTACGCGCCGACCAGGGACAGCTCGGGACTCGACATGCGCTCCGCCTCCCAGCAAACTTGCACTTCGAGTGCAACGAGTTGCGCCCCGACGCAAGCGCGGGGCGCAACCCGTACCGGGCCGCTCCGGGCCCCGCGCCGGCGCCGCTACGCGGCCTGCTGCAGGCGCTCGTGCCCGTGCACGCGCAGCGCGCTCGAGCCGCGCACCTCGGTCAGCCGGGCGAGCGTGAACGCGCCGACGGCCATCACGACGTCGCGCACCGCGACGTCGAGGTAGCCCGCGAGGACCAGGTTGGCGGCGATGCACACGAGCCAGACGGCCGCGACGTAGCTCGCGATCTCGGTCCAGCGGGTCAGGATCGCGAGGCCCACGACGATCTCGACCACGCCGACGAGGTACATGAAGGTCTGCGGCGCGAACGGCAGCAGCGAGGCCGCCGCAGGGCTCAGG
>JBFMAS010000106.1:0-11362 GCA_040755575.1 Thermodesulfobacteriota bacterium | reverse complement strand
GACGGCCTCGAGCGTACGGCGGACGTTCGCGAGCTCTGTCTCGAGCGCGCGCGCGAGCGCCGGCGCCGGGGCGGCGCTGCGGATGCGCTCCACCGCGGGACGCAGGCGCTCGGACAGCGCCTCGCGCACGGCGGCCTGCAGGCCGACGAAGCCCGCGTAGCCGAGCCGGTCGGCGAAGCGCACGACGGTCGGGCCGCTCGTGCCGGCGCGCCGCGCGACCGCGGCGACGGTGCCGAAGGCGACCGCCTCGGGGTCCGAGGTCACCACCTCCGCGACGCGGCGCTCGCCGGGCGAAAGGCGGTCCAGCATCGCCACGGCCCTTTGGGAAACATCCATTCCGTGATCTCGCTTGACCGGAACGGACGTTACGCTAGGCTCTCGGACGCCGCAACCGTCTCGGCGCAGCACGGCGCACGACAGGACACGACATGACCACACCGGCGCACAGCCCGACGATCGAGCGCATCGAGCTGTTCCAGCTCCACGTGCCGTTCCACGAGGTCGTACGCGAGACCATGGCGAAGGCCGAGGGCGGCCTCGGCATGGCGATCCCCGCGGAGGAGCCGTGGACCGGCGGCGACTTCGTGCTCGCCCGCCTGACCACCGAGGACGGCTCGCACGGCCTCGGCGAGGCGTTCGTCTGGCTGCCCGAGACCGGCGTCTCGCCGGCGCAGGTGGTCGACGCCGTCCGCGGCGCGCTCGCGCGCTACGTGCTCGGCGCGAGCCCGTTCGCCGTCGAGCGCCTGCGCGCGCGCATGGACGCCAACGTCGCGCGCAGCGAGGTCGCGAAGGGGCTCCTCGACATGGCGTGCTGGGACCTGATGGGGCGGATCGCGGGCCGCCCGGTCGCAGTGCTGTGCGGCGGCGACGCCCTGGCCGACGGAGACGGCGAGCTGCCGCTCGCGGCGCTGATCCCGCTCGCCGACGCCAGGGTCATGCTCGACCTGGCCCTCGCGTTTCACGCCGGCGGCACGCGGACCTTCCGCCTGAAGCTCGGCCGCGGCGCGGCGCAGGACCGCGCCATCGTCGCGGCCGTGCGCGACGCGCTCGGCCCCGAGGTGCGCCTGCGCGTCGACTACAACCAGGCCTACACCGCGGACGAGGCGGTGCGCGCGATCCGCGCCATCGCGCCCTTCGGCATCGACTGCGCGGAGCAGCCGGTGCGCGCCGACGACTGGCTCGCGATGGCGCGCGTGCAGCGCGCGGTCGACGTGCCGCTGATCGCGCACGAGGGCTGCTTCTCGCTCGCCGACTTCGTCGTGCTGGTCGAGCTCGGCGCGATCGGCGTACTGGGCGCGAACGGCGAGCGCCCCGGCGGCGTCACGCACGCGCTGCGCGCGATCGACTATGCTTCCCGCCGCGGCATGGGCACGGTCCTGCACAACCAGCCGCTCGGCATCGGCTCGGCGGCGCAGGTACACGTCGGCGCTGCGCGCGCGCCGGTGCTGGGCCACGCGATGGAGCTCTTCGGGCACGTGATGATGGAGGACGACCTGATCGTCGAGGCGCTCGACTACTCGGGCGGGCGCGTGCGCGTGCCGGCGGGGCCGGGCTTCGGCGTCGTGCTCGACGAGGCGGCGGTCGAGCGCTACGCGACGGCGCCGCCCGTCGTGCTGGAGCGCTGACGTGGAGGACTCGTCCCGCTCGCGCGTCTCGGAGCGCTTGCCCGCGACGCTCTATGCCGGCGGCGACGTGCTGACGCTCGAGCCGCGCGCGCCGCGCGCGCACGCGGTCGCGACGCTCGGCGAGCGCATCCTCGCCGTCGGGACGGAGCAGGCGTGCCGCGACGCCCTGCGAGGCGCGGGCGCGCGCGACGTGGAGGAGGTCGGCCTCGCCGGTCAATGCTTGACGCCCGGCTTCGTCGACACGCACCTGCACCCGATCGGAATCGTCTACTTCGACCTGCACGCGCACCTGAGCCGCGTGACGAGCATCGGCGAGATGCAGGCCGTGCTGCGCGCGGAAGCCCGGCGGCAGCCGGGCACGGGTCCTGTGATCGGGCTCCGGCTCCAGGACGAGAGCCTCGCCGAGCTGCGCCTGCCGACCCGCGGCGAGCTCGACGCCGTGTCGAGCGAGCGCGCAGTCGTCGTGATGGAGCACGACGGCCACAGCGCCGCGGGCAACTCGATGGCGCTCGCCGCGGCCGGCATCGCCGCGGGCACGGACGACCCGCCGGGCGGGCGCTTCGCGCGCGGCGCCGATGGCGCGCCCGCGGGCCCGTGCTTCGAGAGCGCGGCGCAGCTCCTGCTCGGCGCGCTGCCGTCGCCGCCGCTCGAGCGCATCCGCGAGACGGCACGCTCGTCGTTCGCCCGCCTCGCGGCGTGCGGCATCACCTCGGCGGGCGTCGTCCTGCAGACGGACGCGGAGGGCCCGGGCGGCGCGGCCGGCAGCCTCGAGTCGCTCGCGCTCGGCCTGCTGCTCGACGAGGTGCCGTTCGCGACGTACGCGATCCTGGTCGGCCGCAGCGTCGAAGCCGCGGTCGCGGCACGGAGCGGCCCGCTGCACGACCCGGCCGCCGGTAGAAAGGTCGGCGGCTTCAAGATCTTCGCCGACGGCACGTTCGGCAGCTGCACCGCGTGCATGCGCGCGCCGTTCGCCGACCGTCCGGGCGAGCGCGGCATGCTGACGCTGCCCGAGGAGGAGATCTACCTGCGCATGCGCGCCGCGCACGCGGCCGGGCTGCAGGTGTGCGTGCACGCGATCGGCGACGCGGCGATCGAGCGCTGTCTGGAGCTCTACGAGCGGCTGCTGCGCGAGGCGCCGCGCGCGGACCACCGCCACCGCCTCGAGCACGCGTCGCTCCTGACGCCCGAGCTGATCGCGCGCACCGCGCGCCTCGGCGTGCACGTGTCGACGCAGCCGCTCTTCATCCACTCCGAGAAGACCTGGCTCGCGCGCCGCCTCGGCCCCGAGCGCGCGCGCCACGCCTATCCCCTGCGCTCGCTGCTCGACGCGGGCGTGGTGGTCGGCGGCGCGTCGGACGCGCCGGTCGAGTCGACCGACGTCCTGCACGCGATCGCGTGCTGCGTGACGCGCGAGGGCTTCGTGCCGGAGCAGGCGCTGACGCCGGTGGAGGCGCTGGCGCTGTTCACGCGCGAGGCGGCGCGGGTGCAGCGCGAGGAGGACGAGAAGGGCACCCTCGCGCCGGGGAAGCGCGCGGACCTCGTCGTGCTGTCCGGCAATCCGCTCGCGGTCGCGGCGGAGGAGATCGCGGGGTTGCGCGTGGAGCGCACCGTCGTCGCCGGGCGCGTCGTGTACGGCGAAGGAGGGGCGTGGTCGTGAGCGGCGTGGTCGAGTCCTCGGACGGGCGGCGCTTCGCCGCGAGCTACGCGGAGGCGCGCGAGTGCTTTCTCGGCGCGTGCGCCGCGGCCGGCGCGCGGGTCGTGTCGCACGCGCATCCTCTCGCGGGTCCGGACGGCGGGCCGCTGTTCCTCGACGAGGCGCGGCTTGGTGCCGACGACGCGCCGCGCGTTCTGTTCGTCGCCTCCGGGACGCACGGCATCGAGGGCTTCTGCGGCTCCGCGATCCAGACGCGGCTCCTGCGGGACGGCGCCTTCGCGCGTCCGCCCGAGGGCTGCGCCGTCGTCCTGGTGCACGCGGTGAACCCGTGGGGCTTCGCCTGGCTCAGGCGGGTGAACGAGGACAACGTCGACGTCAATCGCAACTTCCTCGACCACGACGCCGCGCACCCCGAGAACGCCGACTACGACGCGCTGCATGACGTCCTGAACCCCGCCTCGGTGGAGCCCGACGTGCTCGCGCGGGGCTGGCCCGCGCTGCAGGAGTTCGAGCGCGAGCACGGCTGGACGGCCGCGTACCGCGCCATGTCGGGCGGCCAGTACCGCCATCCCCGCGGCATCCAGTACGGCGGCGTGCGCCCCGTGTGGTCGAACCGCGTGCTGCGCGACGTGTGGGCACGGAACGCCGGCAGGGCGCGTCTCGCCGCGTTCGTCGACCTGCACTCCGGCCTCGGCCCCTGCGGCGTCGGCCTGCTGTTCCAGACCGCCCCGGCGGACGGCGTCGCCGCGCGTCTCGCGGCCGGGTGGTGGCCCGACGTCGCGCGCTCCGAGCCCGCGGCCGGCACGGACGCCGCGCTGGTCTCCGGCCTGATCGGCCCCGCCTTCGTCGCCGCGCTGCCACGGGCGGCGGCGGTCGGCGTGGTGCTCGAGTTCGGCACCAGGCCCATGGCCGAGGTCGGCCTCGCCGTGCAGGCCGACAACTGGCTCACCTGGCACGGCGCGAGAGACTCCTTACAGGGCCGCGACATCGAGCGCCGCATGCGCGACGCGTTCCTGATCGACGACGACGAGTGGAAGGAGAAGGTATGCGCACGGGCGCGGGAGGTGACGGACCAGGCGCTCGCCGGGATGGCGGCCTTCGCGGCGGAGGCGGCGCGATGAGCGCGGCGAGCGCCGAGTCGCTGCTCGTCCGCGAGGCCGTGCCGGGAGATCGCGACGTGCTGGTCGAGTTCGCCCGCGCCATGGCGCGCGAGACGGAGCACAAGGAGCTCGACCTCGCGACGGTGCGCGCCGGCGTCGCGACGCTGCTCGCGGATGCGTCGCGCGGGCTCGTCTTCGTCGTCGAGCACGACGGCCGCCCGGTCGCGACGCTCATGCTGACCTACGAGTGGAGCGACTGGCGCAACGGCTGCTTCTGGTGGATCCAGAGCGTGTACGTCGCACCCGCGCACCGGCGGCGGGGGCTCTACCGGATGCTCCACCAGCACGTGCGCGAGCTCGCGCGCGCCGCGCCCGACGTCTGCGGGCTGCGGCTGTACGTCGAGCGGGACAACGTCGCGGCGCAGCAGACGTACCGCAGGATGGGGATGGGCGAGACGGCGTATCTGATGTTCGAGGAGGAGATCCGGCGGGCTTGAGCGGAGCTTCGTCTCGACCCCTCGAGCGCCGGCGCGAGCCGTTCATGCGCGCGCGGCCGCGTCGCGAAGGGCGACGCCCTCCACGAGCGCCCCGCCTCGCCCACTAAAGCATCCGCCTTGCCCCGTCGATCATCACCCCGGGAGCACCGCGCGTGTCCGGTCGCCTGACCTCATCGCCGTACCCGCCCCGGGCCAGACGCCGCGGGACGCCCGGCGCGCCGCGTTTCGACCGCGCGCTGCTCGACCTCTCGATGAGCCCCGCCCTGACGAGCGGCGACCTCGGCGAAGCGCTGCGGGCGATCTGCGGCGCCGCGGCCCGCGCGCTCGAGGTCGAGCGCACCGGCGTCTGGCTCTTCGACGACGCGCACGAGCACCTGCGCTCCGCCGTCCTCTTCGACGCGAGCTCCGACTCGTTCTTGCCCGAGATCGAGATCTCCGCCGCCGCGAACCCGCCGTACTTCGCGGCGCTCGAGCAGCAGCGCATCATCGCGGCCGACGACGTCTATGCGGACCCGCGCACGGCGATGTTCGCCGACGGCTACCTGCGGCCGCACGGCATCTCCTCGATGCTCGACGCGCCCGTGCGCCTGCGCGGCCGGCTGCTCGGCACGATCTGCCACGAGCACGTCGGCCCGGCGCGGACGTGGGGCGCGGAGGAGCAGCGGTTCGTTGCGTCGCTCGGCGACCTGGTCGCGCTCGCGCTCGTTGCCGACGAGCGCGCCTGCGCCGAGCTCGCGCTGCGCGAGTCGGAGAGCCGCTACCGCCTGCTCGTCGACGGCGCGCGCGACATCGTCTTCGAGCTCGACGCGCAGGGAGCGATCACCTCCGTCAACCCGGCCTTCCACGCGCTCCTCGGGCGCGCGCCCGGCGACTGGCTCGGACGGCACTTCGGCGCGGTGATCCACCGGGACGACCTGCCGCTGGCGCTGGACCTGTTCGCGCGCGCGGTCGGCGGCGAGTCGCTGCCGGTCTTCGAGCTGCGCCTGGCGCACGCGAGCGGCGACGCCGTCTGGCTCGAGTTCACGATTGCGATCCGCAGCGACGCGGGCCGCGTCCTGAGCGTGTTCGGCATCGGCCGCGACATCACCGCGCGCAAGCGCGCGGAGGCGCGCCGGCGCGTGGTCGGCGCGATCGCGCCCGCGCTCGCGAGCCATGGCGACGACCTCGCGCGGGCGCTGGCCGCCGTGCACCGCGACGTCGCCGCCGCTCTTCCCTGCAGCCGCGTGGCGACGGTGCTGCGCGACGCCGAGACGGGCGCGCTCACGACCTTCGCGCACGGGGAACCGAGCGCGCACGCGAGCGCTCCGGCCGCGGACGGCGACGGCTTCCCGCCGCGCGAGCTGGTCCTGCAGACGCTGGAGCGCGGTGACACGACGGTCTTCCACGCCGACGTGGCGGGCGTCGGCGCCGTCGCCGCGCGGCCGCAGACCCTCGCCGCGACCGCGCTGCGCTCGGCGGCCGGCACCATCGGCGTGCTCGTCGCGCTGCGCGGGGGCGGCGGCGGCTTCGACGCCGAGCAGATCGAGCTCTGCGAGGCCGCCGCGCGCGAGCTGGCACTCGCGATCGCCGCCGCGCGGCGCCGGCGGGAGGAGCAGGACGCCGCCGAGGTGGCGGCGGCGCTCGCACGCGTCGGCCACGAGCTCATCGCGTCCGTCGACCTGCCGGTCCTCCTCCAGCGCCTCTGCAGGGTGACGGCCGAGGTGCTCGGCTGCGACGTGAGCCACACGTTCCTGCGCGACGACGCGGAGGGGTCCTTCGAGCTGGTCGCGGCGCACGGGCACGAGCCGCAGGACGTCGAGGCGCTGCGCGCGGTCCCGGTCCTCGACCGGGACGCGCGGGGCATCCTCGAGCGGCTGCAGCGGGAGCACGTCGCGGTGGCGCGTGCGGGCGAGGGCTCGATCGCCGGTCACCTCTGGGAGGCGTACGGGACGGGCTCCGCCATCGTGATCGGGCTGTGGCAGGGGTCGCGCTTCGTGGGAACGCAGACCGCCGCCTACCTGCGCGGGCGCGGCGAGTTCGGCTCGCGACAGATCCAGATCGCGCGCGGCATCGCGCAGCTCGCGTCGCTCGCGATCGCGAACGCCCGACTGGTCCGCGAGCTCGAGACGGCGAGCCGCGTCAAATCCGACTTCGTCGCCACCATGTCGCACGAGCTGCGCACCCCGCTGAACGTCATCCTCGGCTACGACGACCTGCTCGTGCAGGAGGACCTCGGCCCGCTCGCGCCCGAGCAGCGCGAGGCGCTCGAGCGCATCCGCGCGAGCGCCATGGAGCTGCTCGAGCTGATCGAGGCGACGCTCGACCTGAGCCGTCTGGAGGCGGGCAAGGCGGCGCTCGACGTCGCCGAGATCGACCTCGCCGCGTGGCTCGCGGAGATCGCCGACGAGACCTCGTCGCTGTGCGAGCGCAAGCCCGAGATCCACGTCGAGTGGCGCCTGCAGCCGCCGGGAGCGCGTGTCCGCAGCGATGCCGTCAAGCTCAAGGTCGTGCTCAAGAACCTCTTCGCCAACGCGATCAAGTTCACGCACGAGGGAGCGGTCGACGTCGCCGTCGCGGTGGACGGCGACGTCCTCGAGATCGTCGTCCGCGACACGGGCATCGGGATGTCGTCCGAGGTACGCGCCGTCATCTTCGAGGCATTCCGCCAGGGCGACGCGTCGGCGACGCGCCGCTACGGCGGCGTCGGCCTGGGGCTCTACATCGCCTCGCGCCTGGTCGATGCGCTGCGCCGGGCGATCGAGGTCGAGAGCGTGCCGGGGCTGGGGTCCACCTTCCGCGTGCGGGTGCCGGCCGACGCGCGAGCGCGGCACGCGGGACGGGGGCATCCGTCGAGCGCAACGGAGCAGGGGCGCCCCGCGCGGGCGTAGGGACGGCGCGGGGTCGCGCTTCAGCGGTCCCCGCGGCGCCGGCCGCGCGCGGCCCGGACTCGACGCAGCAGCCCGCGCACCAGCCCCACGGTCGCGCGCGCGTGGAGGTCGATCGCCGCCCCGCGGTCGAGGCCGCCGGCACGCTCGAGGCGTGCGAGGGCGACGAAGCTCGCGATCATCAGGTCCATCGCGGTGCGGCTCTCGACCTCGCTCAGGCCGGCCGCGCGCAGCGGGTCCGTGAAGCGGCGCTCGTAGCGCTCGCGGCAGTCCTCGACCAGGGCCTGGATCTGCGCGCTCAGGTGCGGCAGCGCGCGCAGGATCGCGCCGCCGAAGCCGGCGGCGGCCTGGACGTCCCAGAAGACCGCGATCAGCGCGTGCACGGACGCAGGATCGTCGCGGCGGCTCGCGCGGATCATGGCGTCCACCGCTCTCCGCTGCTCGGGCTCGGGGAGGCGCGCGTCGAGGCGCTCGAAGTAGTCGCGCAGGACGCCGAGCAGGAGCTCCTCGCGCGAGGCGAAGTAGCGATAGACCAGCGTGCGCGCGCAGCCGGCGCGCTCCGTGACCCGCGGCAGCGTGACGGCGTCGACGCCGCCCTCCTCGATCAGATCGCTCGCGATCCGCACGAGCTGGCGCCGGCGCTCCTCGGCCTGCTCGTCGCGCGCCGGCAGCGGGCGCACCGGCGCCGCGCGCTCGACGGGCGCCCTCGCCGGGGCCGCGATCGTCTCCTTCCTCACGGCGACTTCGTTGACAGTATGTCAGCGAGTGACGTAGCGTCAACCGACGTCCGCCCACGCACCGAGGAGGAGCACCATGCCCGAGCAGGCCGGCGCCACGCTGCGACCGATGACCGAGCGCTACCGGCGCCCCGACTGGGTGCGGCGCCTGAACGCGATGGCGGACTCGGTCGGCGGCGACGCGCGGCGCATCGTCCCGATCGACGCGCGGGAGCTTCTCGAGGAGGCCGAGACCTCCCTCGGCTTCGCGCCGCGCGGCCACTTCGGCGACCCGAGCTGGCGGCAGCGCTTCACCGAGCTCGCGTGCGCGGTCGACGCGTCGACGATGCACGTCGTCGGGCGCCTCATGACCCGCCAGGAGCTGCTGCGCGCGCTGCGCACGCGCTTTCTCCTGACGCGCGAGGTCGACGCCGACCCGACCATCGCCGACGCCCCGATCGAGGCACCGGTCATCGTCACCGGCCCGGCGCGCTCGGGGACGACCATCCTGTTTGAGCTGCTCGCGCTCGACCCTGCGCTGCGCGCGCCCGCCGCGTGGCAGGCGCTGCACCCGCTGCCGCGCGCGCAAGCCGCGCGGGACGAGCAGCAGCGCCTCGCGGCGAGCGAGTGCGAGCAGGAGCTGTGGGCCGACGTGCAGCCCGAGTTCGCCGCCATCCACGAGCTGCGCTCGGACCTCCCGGTCGAGTGCGTGACGCTCACCCTGCCCTGCTTCTCCGGCCCGCACTGGATGATGGTCGCACAGCTCGCGGGCTTCACGCCGGACAACGCCGTGATGTACGACTTCCACCGCCGCATCCTGCAGGTCATGCAGCACGGCGGACCGAAGCGGACGTGGCTGCTGAAGACGCCGGGGCACCTGATGACGCTCGAGATGCTGTTCACGACCTATCCCGACGCGTGGGTCGTGCAGACGCACCGCGATCCCGCGAAGACCATGCCGTCGACGGTCAGCACGACCGCAATGGTGCAGTGGATGCGCACGGACCACGTCGACGTGGCGCCGCTCGCGCAGGCGATCGAGATGGCGTTCACCTACGGGCTCAACCACTCCGTCGAGCTGCGCACGACCGCGCGCGACACGGTCCCGCAGCGCTTCGTCGACGTGCACTTCGACCGCCTGATGAAGGACCCCGTCGGCGCCGTCGGCGACGCGTACGCGACGATGGGACGCTCCTTCACCGGCCAGCACGCCGACCGCATCCGCGCGTATCTCCGCGACAAGCCGAAGGGCAAGTTCGGCACGCACCGCTACGCGCCCGAGGACTGGGGCTTCACCGCGGACTCGCTGCGCCGCGGCCTGGCGCCCTACGTCGAGCACTTCCGGGTCGCGCTCGAGGACTGACGGAGCGATGGCGGAGACGCGGTACACGTTCTGCCGGATCTGCGAGGCGACCTGCGGCCTCGAGGTCGACGTCGCGGAGAACCGCATCGTCGACATCCGCCCCGACCCGCGGCACGTGGTGAGCCGCGGCTACGCCTGCGTCAAGGGCACGCGCTACGCGTCGACGCAGCACGGCCCGGACCGCGTCGTCGAGCCGCAGAAGCGCACGAGCACGGGCTGGGCCAGTGTCTCCTGGGACGACGCCCTGCGCGACGTCGCGCGCATCATCAAGCAGCAACTCCAGCTCAAGGGTCCGCAGGCGATCGGCCACTTCGTCGGCTCGGCCGGCGGCGCGAACGTCCTCGCGCCGCTGTTCCGCGGCGCGCTCTGGGCCGCGCTCGGCTCGAAGCGCATGTACGGCACCGGCACCTGCGACACGATGAACAAGTTCCGGGTGAACGAGGACATGTACGGCTCGCCGATGCGGCTCGCGCACCCGGACGTCGACCGCACGCGCTTCCTGATGATCCTCGGCGCGAACCCGGTGGTATCGGGCAACACGCTCTACCACCTGCCGCGCGCGCGCGAGCGCCTGCATGCGATCGTCGAGCGCGGCGGGCGCGTCGTCGTCGTCAACCCGCGCCGGGTCGAGAGCGCGCACGGCCTCGAGCACCTCTTCATCCGGCCCGACACGGACCTCTTCTTCCTCGCCGCGTTCTGCCGCGAGCTGATCGAGACCGGCGCCGTCGACCGCGAGCGCGTGGAGCGCTTCATGTCGGGCTTCGACGCGCTCTCCCGCGCGGTGGCGCCGTGGACGCCGGAGCGTCAAGCGCAGGTCACCGGCGTTTCGGCCGCCACGCTGCGCGAGCTGGCGCGCAGCCACGCGGATGCAGACGGGGCCGCGCTCTACATGGCGACCGGCGTCAACCAGGGCCGCAGCGGCACGCTCTGCTTCTGGCTGCTGGAGGCGATCAACGCGATCTCCGGCAACCTCGACCGCGCGGGCGGCACGCTGATGGGCCGCGGCCTGTTCGACATGGCGAAGGAGGTGACGAGCAACCCGCAGATGATGCTGTCGTACGACCGCGACGACGACCTGCCCACCGTCGCGGGCCAGCAGCCGGCCGGCATGCTGGCCGACGACATCCTGTCGGGGCGCGTCACGGTGCTGGTCGTCGAGGCGAGCAACCCGCTGCTCGCCTGCGGCAACCCCGGCGGGCGCCTCGAGCGAGCGCTGCGCAAGCTCGAGCTGCTGGTCAGCATCGACCTCTTCCGCAACGAGGTCGGCAGCCTCGCGCACTACGTCCTGCCCGCGACGACGTGGCTCGAGCGCCCGGAGATTCCCTACGCGCTGCAGAGCTTCGCCGGCTGCACGCCGACGCCGTACATGATCTACGCCGACGCGCTGCTCGAGCCGCCGCCCGGCGTGCGGCACGAGTGGTGGATGTACACGCGGCTCGCGGACGAGCTCGGCGTCACGCTGTTCGGCAACCGCCTCACGAGCGCGTCGGCGAAGCTCGCCGCGCGGCTCTCGCACACGCGGCTCGGCCGCGTGTGCGACGTG
>JBFMAS010000105.1:0-3906 GCA_040755575.1 Thermodesulfobacteriota bacterium | reverse complement strand
GTCCGTCGTGGGGGTGCTGTCTTCTCGGCCGCGGTCTGTCGTCGACATGATGTCGGCGACGACCTGAGCGTAGCCCGCAGTCACCCAGACGGGGCGGTTCAATACGAATCTCCACGCGTATCAGTCACCCGATCTTGTCCGGTGCTCGGTCTCCTGCTGCTTTGCCCTATTCGCTACGCGGCCGCGATCGTGACGCCGCGCAGTGGTTCGTACCTCTCACCCGTTACCCACAATCGGTGCAGCACGACGGCGAGCTTGCGAGCCACCGCGACCGCCGCCCTCTTTCGTGCAGCTCGCCCACCACGCTTCATCAGCCGCTCGCCAAAGCGGCGCAGCGCCGTGTCGCGCCCGAAGTGTCCCAGGATGTAGTGCGCCGATTGCACGAGCATCCGCCGCACATAGGGGTCTCCTCCCTTGCTGATCCCCAGCTCGGGATCGCTCGCGCCCGACTGGTAGCGCTTGGGACGCAGCCCGAGGTACGCCCCCACGCAGCGACTGCGCTCGAACCGTGTCGGCTCCTCGATCGTCAGCACGTAGGCCATCGCCGTGATCGGTCCAACGCCCGGGATCTGGCGCAGCCGAGCCGTCTCTGGATACCGATCCCGGCACACCCGCTCGATCTCCTTGTCCAACGCCTCGATGCGGCGCGTGACATCGGCCACCGCACCGAGCAGCGTCTCGAGTCCGGGGAATGCCGCGCGCAGCTCGGGAGCCGCCCTGTCCAGACGCTTTGCGAAGTTGTGCGCGTCGCAGCGGGGCAGGCGCTTGCCCAACGACTTCGCGATGCAGCGCGCCTGCGTCACCATCGCCGAGCGCGACCGCACCAGCCCGTCACGCACGCGAAGCAACGCTCGATCGCTCTGCGCCTGCTCGCCACGATGCTTGATCGGTCGCAGCAATGCCGGATCGACGCGACCCAGCCGCGCCAACAGCTCTGCATCGATAGGATCGCTCTTGTCCTGCTGCCCGGCGATCTGACGCACCCGCCACGGGTTTGCCACCACCACGTCGTATCCGTTGCGCTCGAACAGCCGGCTGACCCACGGCGACTGCGTCCCCACCTCCATCACCACCCGAGCCCCCGGGTAACGCTTGACCGCCGCCAGCAGCGCGCTCTCCGTCGTCGCCGGCTTCATCCGCGCCACCACCTCACCTCCTTCGTCCAGGACGCACATCGCGCTCCTGCGGTCCCCGAGATCCAACCCGATGGTCACGCCCCCGCTCATCCTGCTATTGCTCGTCATGGCCGGTCTCCCTCCTGGGCTTCGAGCCCGTTAGCGTTGGAGACCGCATGGTACTCCGGAGGGAGGCCGGCCCTCTCATCCCATCTCGGCCGCGCGCTCCGCGCGCGGATGACGAACTCGTGAGTCATCCTTCCCGCTCAGTCGGGGCGAACCCACTCGCCGCTGCGGCCGCCGCTCTTGCTCACCAGGCACACGTCCTCGAGCACCATCCCGCGGTCGACGGCCTTGCACATGTCGTAGATCGTCAGCCCGGCGATGGCCACCGCGGTGAGCGCCTCCATCTCGACGCCCGTCCGCGCCGCGATGCGCGCCTCGCCCCGGATGCGCACGACGCCGGCGACCGCGTCGACGTCGAGGCGCACGTCGACCCAGTCGAGCGGCAGCGGATGGCACAGCGGGATCAGCTCGCCGGTCCGCTTCGCGGCCATGATCCCGGCGAGGCGCGCCGTCGCGAGGACGTCGCCCTTCGCGATTCCGTTGGCGGCGATGCGCGCCGCCGTCTCCGGCTGCATCCGCACGGCGCCGCGCGCGACGGCGATCCGCTGCGTGACCTCCTTGTCGCCGACGTCGACCATGCGCGCGTGCCCGCTCGCGTCGACGTGCGTGAGACCCTTGCGCTCGCGCTCGGCCATGCTGGTCCCGTACCCCAGGCGCCCGGGCCCGGCAAAGCACGACGTCGAATGGTAGGACGTTGCGCCATGCGCAAACGCTTCCGGGTCACCGTACGAGCCGTCGACGCCTCGGGCGTCGAGACCGAGGTGGGCAACCTGACCGTCGACGCGAAGGACCGCAACGAGGCCTCGCAGAAGGTCCTCGCGCAGCTCTGGACCCCCGAGCTCGAGGCCTCCGGCAAGAAGCCCGCGACGCACGCCGAGCGCGTCACCGGCGAGGGCGGCTGAGCGCCGTCCCGCCGGGAAGCCGAGCCGCGGCGAGCGCCGAATTGACCATGCGCGACCCGGCCCCTACCCTCGCCCCATGCCGGCGTCACGAACCGATTACTACGCGGTCGAGGATCTGCTCTCCGCCGAGGAGCGCGCCGTCCGCGATACCGTGCGGCGCTTCGTCGACGAGGAGTACCTGCCGGTCGCCCGCCGGCACTTCGCCGACGGCACCTTCCCGACCGAGCTGACGCCGCGGCTCGCGACGCTCGGCTGCTTCGGCCCCACGGTGCCGACGGAGTACGGCGGCGCGGGCCTGAACAGCGTCGCCTACGGCGTCATGACGCAGGAGCTCGAGCGCGGCGACTCGGGGCTGCGCTCGTTCGCGAGCGTCCAGTCGTCGCTCGTCATGTACCCGATCCTCACCTTCGGCTCCGAGGCGCAGAAGCGGCACTGGCTGCCGCGCATGGCGCGGGGCGAGGCGATCGGCTGCTTCGGCCTCACCGAGCCCGACTTCGGCTCGAACCCGGGCGGCATGATGACGCGGGCACGGCGCAAGGACGGCGGCTTCGTGCTGAATGGCACCAAGCGCTGGATCACGAACGGCAGCATCGCGGACGTCGCGGTCGTGTGGGCCAAGCTGCGCGAGGACGAGAGCGACCCCGCGAGCGAGGTCATCCGCGGCTTCCTCGTCGAGAAGGAGCGCGCCGGCTTCTCGCGCCCGCTGATGCACGGCAAGTGGAGCCTGCGCGCGTCGATCACCTCGGAGCTGATCCTCGAGGACTGCTGGATTCCCGAGGACAACCTCCTGCCCGGCTCGCGCGGCCTCAAGTCGCCGCTCATGTGCTTGACGCAGGCGCGCTACGGCATCGCCTGGGGCGCGATCGGCGCCGCGATCGCCTGCTACGAGTGCGCGCTCGACTACGCGAAGTCACGGGTCGTGTTCTCGCGTCCGATCGGCGGCTACCAGCTCGTGCAGGCGAAGCTCGTCGGGATGCTCACCGAGATCACCAAGGCGCAGCTCTTGTGCTGGCGGCTCGGTCGGCTGAAGGACGCCGGCGAGATGCGCCCCGAGCAGGTCTCGCTGGCGAAGATGAACAACGTCTCGCAGGCGCTCGCCATCGCGCGCGTCGCACGCGACATCCTCGGCGCAAACGGGATCACCGACGACTACCCGGTGATCCGCCACATGCTGAACCTCGAGACCGTGAACACCTACGAGGGCACCGAGGACGTGCACCGCCTGACGCTCGGACGCGACCTGACGGGGCTGTCGGCGTTCGAGTGACCGCGCAGGAGCCCTGGCGCTCGCCGTAGGCCCGTCAAGCATCGAGGCCCTCGGCGCGCGTACGGGGCAGGGGCCGCGCCCCTTGTGCCACAAGGGTTTGCTCACGATCGGCCGAGGGTGTAGCGTGCCGGCGATCGTGGCCCCGATCGGTGACAGCACACACGCTGGGGTATCGACTCGAGCACCCGCATGCGGGTGCACGCGGCGGAGCGAGGTGGTGGTGGTGGTCGAGGAGCGAGCTGGTGGAAGCCGTGGCAGGCGCGCTCGTCGCGCGCGTCGCGCTTTTGGAGCGCTGAGCCTGTGCGCGGCGGCGCTGCTGGGAGGGTCCCGCGTCGCGGGCGCGCAGGCGAGCGACGCGCTGCGGGCGAATCACCGCGGCTGGGAGTACCTCGTCGAGAAGCTGGTCGCGGACGGCGTCGACCGCAGGCGCGTCGAGCGCGCCTTCGGCGATCCGCGCGTCGAGCCCTTCACCGGGCTCGACTTCGGGCTCCGGCCG
>JBFMAS010000104.1:0-8546 GCA_040755575.1 Thermodesulfobacteriota bacterium | reverse complement strand
CGAGCTCGTGCAGCGCTTCCTCGCGGCGCTCCGCGCGGGCGACCGCGTCGCGCTCGAGGCGCTCCGCCTCACCAGGGACGAGTACGTCGGCCTGGTGATGCCGGGGCACGTGCCGCCGGGCGACCCGCCGCAGCGGCTCGATCCCGAGGCGAGCGAGTACTTCTTCTCGGTGATGGATCAGAAGAGCCGCCACTTCCGCGAGGCGCTGGTCGCGCGCTTCGCCGGACGCCGCCTGGAGCTCGAGCAGGTGAGCTTCGAGAAGGGCGTGCGCGATTACGCCGGCCACCGCTCCTACCGTCGCGCGGCGCTGCGGCTGCGCGACCAGGACGGACGCACGGTGGAGCTCCGCACGGGCTCGGTCGTCGAGCGCGACGGCCGTTTCAAGTTCGCGTCCTACATCCGGGACTGACGATCGACATGAGCGCATCCGCGGAAACGAGGCCCGGCCGCTTCGGCTGGTACGACGACGACGACGGGGGCCGCAGCTGGCTCGGTGCGTCGCTGTCGTCGCTGGTGATCTACGCGCTGATCGCGGTCGCGGTCGTCCTGCTCGGCAGGGCGACCACGCAGGTGGTCGCGCCGGAGAAGGAGGTCGAGGTCACCTTCGTCGAGAAGGTGGTCAAGCCGCCGCCTCCGCCCCCGCCCGCGGCGCCGCCGCCGAAGCCCGTGCCTGCCGAGGTGAAGCCGCCGGCGGCCTCGGCGCCGGTGGTGCGCCCCGAGCAGAAGGTGAGGAAGCTCGACGAGCCGCCGCCCGTGAAGCCGCTCACGGCGCCCAAGGCGATGCCGAAGGCGCCCCCCAAGGAGGCCGACCCGAGCGAGGACAAGGGAGTCGCGGTGCACGGCGAGCCCGGTGCGGGCGACCCGGCGGGGCTCGAGGGCGGCGTCACGCAGGGCGGCGTCGCCGGCGGGACGGTGGGCGGCGCGATCGCGCTGCCCGAGGACGCGGTGCCGCCGTCGCCGCTCGCCTCGAACACCGTGCCGGCGTACCCGGCCGAGGCGCGCGCCGGCGGCAAGACGGGCACGGTGGTGCTCAAGGTGGTCGTCCTCGCCGACGGCAGCGTCGGCGACGTCGAGGTGATGCGCGGCGACGAGCCGTTCGTGAGCGCCGCGGTCGCCGCCGTCAAGACATGGAAATACGAGCCGGCGCGCCACCAGGGCCAGCCGATCACCGTCTATCGGATCGTCCGGATCCCGTTCAAGCTCACGGTGTGAGCCGGGCCTCGAGGGAGAGAGAAGGAGAAGCCAGATGTCGTTCAGCTACAGCGAGATCCTCGCCCACATGGGCATCCCGGCGATCGTCATCGCGTCGATCCTGCTGCTCATGGGCCTCGCGTCGCTCACGGTGTGCCTCGAGCGCGCCTTCACGCTGCGCCGCTCGCGGCGCGAGTCGCGCGCGTTCGCGACGGCGATCGCGGAGCACGTGCAGTCCGGCGACGTCGACGCGGTGCTGCGCGAGGCGGACGCCTTCCCGCGCAGCCACCTCGCGCGGCTCGTGCGCTCCGGCCTGACCGAGTACCTGCACGCGCGCTCGACGGCCGACGTCTCCGGCCTGACGCCCGCCGAGCGCTCGCGCCGCCACCTCGAGCGCACGCTCGAGCAGCTCGGCGAGGACCTGCGCCGCGGCCTGCCGGTGCTCGCATCGGTCGGCTCGGTGGCGCCGTTCGTCGGGCTGCTCGGCACGGTGGTCGGCATCATCTCCGCCTTCCAGGGCATCGCCTCGACGGGCTCGGGCGGCCTGTCGTCGGTGTCGGCGGGCATCAGCGAGGCGCTGATCGAGACGGCGCTCGGGCTCGCGGTCGCGATCCCGGCGGTGCTCGCCTTCAACTACCTGTCGACCGGCATCGCCGCGGACGAGGGCGCCCTCGGCCGCTCGGCCGGTGAGCTCGCCGACCAGATCGAGGACTGGGAGGAGCGCCGCATCGAGCACGACCGCCGGCCGCGCGATCTGGAGCGTCGCGAGAGAGTTGCTTGACGGCGATGAAGCGGACCTCGCCCGTCAGCCCCGACATGAACGTGACGCCGCTGGTCGACGTCGTGCTGGTGCTGCTGATCATCTTCATGGTGGTCGCGCCGCGCATGGAGCAGGACGTCCCGGTCGAGCTGCCGGGGATCTTCAACCCGGATCCCGAGGTCGAGGGGCAGCTCGAGCCGCTCAAGCTGTCGATCGCGAGCGACGGCAGCGTCTGGGTCGAGCAGGAGAAGCACGACGTCGACGGTGCGGTCGAGCTGCTCGGCTGGAAGCACGCCGAGAGCCCGCACAGACGGCTCGTGATCCGCGCCGACCGCCGCCTCCGGTACGGCCAGGTGCGCGAGCTGCTGGCGAGGACGCGCCAGGTCGGCTTCCCCGGCACGTCGCTGCTGGTCGGCGAGAAGTCGCGGCCCGGGCAGCAGCCGGAAGGGGAGGAGTGACGCGATGGCGATGAACGTCGGCAACGCGAACGGCCGCACCGTCGCGCCGGCGATGAACGTGACGCCGCTGGTCGACGTGGTGCTCGTCCTGCTGATCATCTTCATGGTCATCACGCCGCTCTTGACCAAGAAGCTCTGGGTGCACATGCCGAAGCAGGAGAAGGAGGAGGTGACGCGGCAGGAGCTCGAGGGCGACCCCGATCCGCCGCTCGTCCTGCACCTCGCCGCCGACGGCACGATCCGCGTCAACGACACGGTGGTGCCGTTCGACGACCTCGCCGCACGTCTGCGGCGCTTCTTCGCCGCCCGCGACGACCACGTGCTGTTCTTCGACGCCGACGCGGACGCGGAGTACGGCCGCGCCGTCGAGGTGATGGACCGTGCGCGCGAGGGCGGCGCGGTGACGATCGCGACGCTGACGGAGGGGCTCGCCGCGACGCCGGACGCGGCGGGCGCGGCGCCTCCTCCCGCGCAGCAGCCTCGCGCCGCGGATTGACCCGGCCCGCGCGGCGGCCCTACAAGCGTCGCCAGGAGGGCGACGCATGCGCCAGCCCAGCGATGGCCGGCACCGGGCGGCCGCACACGCGCTGCTGCTCGCCGCGGCGGGGCTCGTCTCGGCGAGCGTCCTCGCCGCCCGCGCGACCGATCGGCCCGTTGCCGGGCGGTCCGTCAAGCTGATGGCGGCGGGCGCGAAGACGCGTCTCGCGTTCGCGTCCCGCGACCCGGCGCTCCTCTTTCCCGCGATCGGCAGCGGCGACGATCCGGCGACCGGCACGCCGGGCGGCATCGAGATCGACGTCTTTGCCCGCGGCGCCGCGCCCGCCTCGGTCGGCGCCGCGAAGGGGCTCGGCACCCCCGGCTGGCGCGTCGTGGACGGCAAGGTCGACACCTACGTCTACCGCGGCCGCGGCGGGCCGCTCGCCCTCGCGCTGCTGCGACGAGGGACGCTGCTGCAGGTCGCAGCCGCCGACCTCGAGATGACGCTCGCGGCGCCGCTCGGCGCCGTCGCGGTCCGCGTGACGACGGGGACGCTGCGAAGCTGCGCGGTCTTCACCGAAGGCAGCGTGCGCCGCGACCGTCCGGGGCTGTTCGTCGCGCGCGACGCCGCCGCGCCGCAGATCGCGGATTGCGAGGACCACACCCTGCTGCTCGCGATCGGCGACCCGTGCGCCCAGGCGGAGTTCGCCTTCTGCGGCGCGCCGTGCCCGGCGGGCGGCATCTGCGCGCCCGCCGATCCGCTCTCCGGCGGCCGCTGTCGCTGCGTCTATCCGTCGCAGCCGTGTGGGGACACTGCGCCGGTGTGCGGCGGCGAGTGTCCGGCCGGCGAGCAATGCTGGCCGATCGACGATGCGATCCCCGGCACCGTCAACGCCTGCCTGTGCGCGCCGGCGGGCGAGCCCCCGTGCGGCGCGAGCGGGATGACGTGCAACGGCGGGTGCCCGCCCGGTCTCGAGTGCGGCCTCGTGCCGGGGGTCGGCATGTTCGACGACGCGTGCGCGTGCGTCGAGCCGGACGCGCTGTGCGGGCAGCCCGGCTTCGGCGACTGCCCGCACCCGGACTTCCAGTGCATCCTCATCCCCGGCAGCGGCCACCAGTGTCTGCCCATCGTCTGCGGCGGCCCGTTTCCGGCGTGCGGCGGCTCGTGCACCGGCGGCCGGACCTGCGTGCCGCTCGACGTCGCGGGCAGCGAGCTGTGCGTCTGCGCGACGCCGAGCCTCGGCTGCGACGGCCCGGCCTGCAGCGGGCTCTACTGCCCGAGCGGCGACGTGTGCACGGTCGACGTCTCCGGCGGCTCGTCGACCTGCTCGTGCACGCCGCGTGAGGCGTCACAATGCTTGCGCGCCACCGCGCGCGCGAGCTCGCGCTCCGACATCGAAGAGCGCCCGCGGATCCCGGCGCGGTGCGCGCTGCGCCCGTGCGCGGGATGCGCGGGTCAGCCGCCGAGGAGCGACCTGATCAGCGAGTCGAGCGTCTCGGGGTCGACCGGCTTCGTCAGGTGGTGATCGAAGCCGGCCTGCAGAGCGCGGGCACGGTCCTCGCTGGTGCCGTAGCCCGTCAGCGCGATCAGGATCGTGCCGCGCAGCCGGGGCTCTCGCCGCATCTCGTACGCGACCTCGTAGCCGTTCATCCCCGGCAGGCCGATGTCGAGCAGCACCGCGTCGGGCGCGAACTCGCGTGCGATCTGGATGCCGGACGGGCCGTCGTGCGCCGTGCGCACCACGTGCCCGCAGAGGCCGAGCAGCAGCGCCATGCTCTCCGCCGCGTCGACGTTGTCGTCCACCACCAGGATGCGGTGCGCGTTCGCGGCGTCGGGCGCCGGCTCGGCCGGGTCGTCGCCCGGCGCCCGGCCCTCGGGGGACGACGCCGCGACGAGGGGCAGGTGCACCGTGAACTCGCTGCCGGAGCCCGTGCCGCCGCTCGACGCCTCGACGCGACCGCCGTGCATCTCCACCAGGCGCCGCACGACCGTGAGGCCGATCCCCAGGCCGCCCTGCGCGCGGTCGAGCGTGCGCTCCG
Organism: Thermodesulfobacteriota bacterium; assembly: GCA_040755575.1. Classification (GTDB taxonomy): domain Bacteria; phylum Desulfobacterota; class Binatia; order UBA12015; family UBA12015; genus DATCMB01. The sequence goes on along the minus strand of JBFMAS010000104.1, from coordinate 3,620 downwards.
ATTGCGTGAACAGCTCGAAGACGTGCGGCAGGACGTCGGGCGCGATGCCCATGCCGTCGTCGCGGACACGCAGCACGACCTCGTCGGCCTCGCGCTCCGCCCGCAGCCAGACGTGGCCGCCCTCCTCGGTGTACTTGGCCGCGTTGTGCAGCAGGTTCGACAGCACCTGGCTGAGCCGGGTGACGTCGCCCTCGACGCGCAGGGGCTCCGAGGGCAGCGCGATCTCGAGGTGCTGCTTGCGGGCGTCGATCAGCGGCCGGCTCGCCTCGACGGCGCGGCCCACCACGGTGACCAGGTCGACGACCTCCTTCTTGAGCTCGATCCGGCCGCGGGTGATGCGCGACACGTCGAGCAGGTCGTCGACCAGCCGCGTCAGGTGGTCGATCTGGCGATCGATGACGTCCCTCGGCCATGCGAGCTGCGGATCGCTCGACGCGCGCAGCTTGAGGATCTCGACCGCGTTGCGGATCGGCGCGAGGGGGTTGCGCAGCTCGTGGGCGAGCATCGCGAGGAACTCGTCCTTGCGCCGGTCGGCCGCGCGAAGCGCTTCCTCGATCCGCGTGCGCTCCGAGATGTCGCGCGCGACCGTGGACAGGAACTCCACCTTGCCGGTGTCGCTGCGGTGGACGAGCAGGACGAACGACACCGGGATCTCGCGTCCGCGGACGTCGAGCAGGGCGCCCTCGGCCGCGACGACGCCGTGCTCCATCGCGCGCGGCAGCCATTCGGTCACGATCCGCTCGGCGGCCCACGCCGGGCACAGCGTGGCGGCGGGCGGGAGCGACTCGCTCGTGTCGTCGAGCCCGGCCAGGCGGCGCCCCGCGCGGTTCACGTACAGCAGCCGGCCCTCGGCGTCCGCGATCGCGACGAAGTCCGGCGTCGCCTCGAGGATCGACGCGAGCCGCCGCGCGCGCTGCTCGGCCAGCACCTTCTCGGTGACGTCGAGGATGAGGCCGCTCGCGGCGATCGGCCGGCCGTCGTCGCCGAGTGCCACCCGGCCGCGGTCCTCGATCCAGATCACGCGCCCGTCGTCGGGGCGGATCGCGCGGAACTCGCAGGTGTAGCCGCCGCCGCGCTCGATCGCGCCGCGAATCGTCCTCTCGAGACGCTCGCGGTCGTCGGGGTGGACGCGTGCGAGCGCCTCCTCCATGGTCTCGATCGCGCTCGGCACGCCGAGCACCTCGCCGGCGGTGTCGGACAGCCGCATCCGGCCGCTGACGCCGCTCCACTCCCATGCCACCATGCGTCCGGCACGGAGCGCGTGGCGAAGCCGCTCCTCGCTCTCCTTGAGGGCTTCCTCGGCGAGCCGTCGCTCGGTGATGTCGTAGGTGACGCCCGTCACGCGCACCGATGCGCCGCGCGCGTCCGTCACCACGGCGGCTCCGCCGACGCACCAGCGCATCGTGCCGTCGGCCCGCACGACGCGGAACTCCGCCTCGCACGACCCGCCGGTCTCGACCGCGCGCGCCGCCATGGCCTGGAGCCTCTCGCGGTCGTCGGGATGGACGCGGCTCCACAGCGCGTCGAGCGACGGCTCGAACGTGTCGGGGTCGGTGCCGAAGGTCGCGTGCTGCGCGGCGTTCCACTGCATGGTGCCCGCGACGAGGTCCCATTCCACCGTGCCGAGCTGCGCCGCGTTGAGCGCGAGGCTGCGCGTCGCCTCGCTCGCGCGCAGCGCCTGCTGCGTCCGCGCCCGCTCGACGAGCGGCCAGACGCGCGCCGTCACCTTGTCGAGCAGGCCGAGCTCGTCGTCGCGCCAGTGCCGCGGCTGCGCGTCGTCCACCGCGAGATGGACCACCGAGCGGCCCGACCGCGCGAACGACGCGTTGGCGAACGCGCGCACCTTCATCGCCTCGTAAAGGCGAGCCCGGTCGCGCGTCAGCGGGTGCGTCGCGACGTCGTCGATGGCGACGCTGCCGGAGCGGATCGCATGCAGCATCCCGGGCGACACGAAGTCGTCGAGGCGATGCCGTCCGCCGACGTGCGGCACGCTGCCGGACCTCCACTCCGGATGGACGGTCACGGTGTGCGTCGCCTCGTCGAGCTCGCCGAAGTAGCAGCGCTGGCAGCCGACGTGCTGGCCGACCGCCCGCGTGACGACGCGGATGATCTCGTCCGGGTCGGCGATGAAGCTCAGCGTCTGGCTGAGCCGGCCCACGAACTCCGCGTGGCGCGCCGCGCGGCGCGCCGCGGTCACGTCCTCCGCGATGCCCAGGAGCGAGCGCACGGTGCCGTCCGGCGCGAGCTCGGGGACGAGCCGCGCGCGGTAGACGGCGTCGCCGAGCGTGAAGTCGACGTCGCGGGTCGCGTGCGTCGCGATCGCGTCGCGCGCGGCCGCCTCGAACACCGCGCACGCCTCGGCCGGCCAACCGGCCTCGCGCCCCGTCCTGCCGAGCAACGCCTCGGCCGGGCGGCCGGTCATCGCGCGGACGTTGCGCGTGACGAAGAGGTGACGAAGCTCGGTGTCGAGCCGGAACAGAACGTCCGGCGAGCTCTCGACGAGAATCTCGAGGTCCTGGTCGTTTGCGCGGCGCAAAACTTCCTGGCCGGCAACCTGCATGCGAATTTTTCTCCTGAATCCGGCTGCCGGGTCGCTCGCGCCGAAGACGATCCGTACGGGACGCGTGAAGCTCGCCAGCTCGCCGGCGCGTCCCGTGTTGGCGACGACCGCGGTCGCGAGGTCGCGGTTGAGGGCGACGAAGGCGGGAACGCTGCTCGGCTTGCGCGTGAACTGCGCGAACAGCTTCGGCAGGTATCGTCGCCTGACCTCCTCGTCGCGGAAGAAGCTGCCGACCTGCCATTCGAAGAGCCAGCGGAACATCCGGCGGTCGGCAGCGATCGCGTCGCCCAGGCGTGCGAAGCTCCACGGCGTGCTCGGCGGGACGGCCGGCGCGGTGCGCTGCTCGAGCAGGTCCGCGAAGATGGCGATCGCCTCCGGTGGGACGCTCTGCGGCCGCAGGTCGTAGAAGGAGTTGAGCAGCACGAGACCAGCGACTCGCTCGGGGTGGTCCAGGGCGAAGTTGATCGCCGCGGGCCCCGAGGCATCGTGGCCGACGAGGACGAATCCCTCGAGGCCGAGCTCGTCGACGACGGCCGCGAGCTCGCCCTCCTGGCTTGCGAAGGTGTAGGCGTACTCGCGCGGCTTGTCGGACCGACCCCAGCCGACGAAGTCGAACAGCACGAGACGGCGCCCCGCGAGCTCCGGGACCAACCGGTCGTAGAGGTGCAGGTTGTCGGGGAAGCCGTGCATGAGCACGATCGCCGGCTCGGCGCCCGCATGCTCGCGCACGTAGATCCGGTGCGGGCCGATCTGTACGCGGGGCTCGACGACGCGACCGCCGGTGCCGGTCCGTGGGGGCAGCGCGCCGGTCGCGTGCGCAGCGCGCACGTCGCCGGAACGCAGGGCCGTCACGGCCGGGTGGATCAGCATCCCGGCAGCGGTGATCATCGCGGCGTTGCGAAATCTCACGGTGTGCTCCTTTCGCGTGGTGCGTTTCGCGGACGATCGCGGGCGCGACCGTCAACTTGTACCTACAAGTCACTTGTAGATACAATCTACGGTCCAGGGAAGGCCATGGCGCGCGGCGTGCGCGATTGCTCAGGAAGTGCGGTCGGCCGCC